>JAOAPW010000186.1 GCA_025463105.1 Candidatus Acidiferrum typicum
TGGTGGGGAACACGCGACCGTCGCCGTCTGTTTGGGGAATCGCTGCGCGAGCCGGTGGCCGCCGCGGGTGTGGTTCTTCCTAAGGTCACGCAAGAAGAGAATACATTGCTGGATCGCGGTTCCCAAATTTCTCAGCGGCAATGCGCGGGTTGTCACGAGATGTTCACACGCTCAAGCGCACCCAGTTATCAGGAAATTGTGACCTTTTATCGCCGTGAATTTCCTACCTCGGCGGGCAATCCGGATTTGCACTCTCGATTAGCCGCAGCAGTAACACATCCGCGGCCAGGATGGGGCAATTTTGCACCGGGTCCCTCGGAGTCCGAGCTGTCGTCTAATGACCGCATTGCCGTTGCGGATTGGATTTTGAGCAATTTCCAGCAAGAGAAAAATGCAAATGAAGGTGCGGGAAAATGACAACCCTTTCAGAACAGTCCGTCTACCGAGAGCAACAGCGGGACGGCCAATCTGCGGGCGAGCTTCCATCGGTTGAATATAGCCTGATCCGCGCGCACGTCTTTGCGTCGTTGGCCACACTGCTCATCTCCGTTTCATTTGGGATTTTGGTGGCCACAAAATTCAACTTTCCCGAATTCCTCGGTGGCCATGCTTGGCTGACCTGGGGAAGACTTCGTTACAACCACACTCAGGGCATCTTCTTTGGATGGCTAGGCAACGCATTCCTGGCCTTCTTTTATTACGCCGTGCCGCGCCTCGCGAACCGGCCTGTGTTAAGCCGCAAGCTGGGGTGGTTTCTCTTCGGTATTTGGAATTTTGCGGTGGTGCTTCCCGGCTGGGTTCTGGTCGCAGCCGGCTTCAGCCAGCCGCTCGAATGGGCGGAGTTCCCGCTCGTCGTGGACGCGTTCGTTGTCCTGGCCTTCATTTTAATGGTCTATGAGTTTGTTCTGCCTTTCCTTAGAGCGCGACTCTCGGATCTCTATGTCAGCGCCTGGTACATCATCGGCGGCATTATCTTCACGATGCTTGCCTATCCGGTTGGGAATTTTGTGCCAGAACTCGTTCCCGGCGCGCGGGGCGCAGCGTTCAGCGGTCTCTGGATTCACGATGCCGTGGGTCTCTTCGTGACGCCGTTTGCCGTTGCCATCGCGTATTACGTCATCCCCGCTACCACGCGCCGTCCGATCTACAGTCATTTCCTGTCGATGGTGGGCTTCTGGCTGCTCTTCTTTACTTACCCCTTAAATGGGACGCACCATTACGTGTATTCGGCAATCCCCATGGCCGCGCAGAAAGGTGCCATCGTCGCTTCGGTCTATCTCGGAATGGCCGTGATTCTGGTCGTCACCAACCAGCTGCTCTCGTTGCGCGGAAACAGTGGAACTGTTTCGAAGGATGTGCCGCTGCGCTTCGTCTGGTTTGGTATCGTGTCCTATCTTGTGGTGAGTTTACAGGGCTCGGTACAGGCATTGATGCCCGTCAATCGCTTCATCCACTTTACCGACTGGGTGATCGGCCACTCCCATTTGGCAATGATCGGTTTTGCAAGTTTCATCGCTCTTGGTGGCATCGCGCACCTCTGGCAGCGCATCCCCGGAACGCGCTACAACGAGCGCCTGATGAATTGGTCGTTCTGGCTTCTTGCTGTGGGCCTGACGCTGATGGTCACCGATCTCACGATTGCGGGCCTGGTGGAAGCCCAGGCCTGGGAGTCAAGCGCGCCATGGATCGATTCTGTCCGGGCGGTCGGAAGTTACTGGCTAGTGCGTACACTCTCGGGGCTCCCCATTCTCGCGGGCTTTCTTCTTTTCTGGGCTTCTCTCGTTACCGGTCCAAGGTTGTCAGAGGCTATCACGTCCGCGACGAGCCGCGTGACTTCAGAAGACATCGCCGCATTCGAGGACGCCCCTGCGGCTTCACACGAGCTCATCCCGACCCGTTGGCTCAGCAATGCTCATGTGATCGCCTTCGGTGCCGGTGTAGGTTTCTTCGCCCTTTCGTTTCTTGTCCTTGCGATCCTCCCTGGAAAAGAACTGGCGGATGAAATCAAGCGGGTGGCTCCCGTCAACATGCCAACGCTCACCGCGTCCGAACAAAGGGGCAGAGTCATCTATGGACGCGAAGGATGCGCTTACTGTCACACGGAGCAAATCCGGTCTCTCGCGGCGGATGTGGGACGTTTCGGCGCACCGACTGAGGCATGGGAGACTAAGTATGATTACCCGCAGCTGTGGGGCACTCGCCGCATCGGGCCGGACCTGTCACGCGAATTCAATCTGCATCCTCAAGACTGGCAACTCACTCACCTCTATAACCCTCGGCTTGTGGTGCGGGATTCTGTCATGCCTCCGTTTCCGTGGCTATTTGATGGCAGTCCCAGTCAGCCCACACAGGAAGGCTTGGACGTGCTTGCCTATCTTCAATCCCTTGGGCGTGCTCGAGAACTTTCTGGCTTCGACTGGCAGGCGATGGTATCGAGGGCCAACTCTCGCAGCTCGGACATGGCGATGGCGAGCGAGCCCTTAGCCAGAGCCACTCCTCCCTCCGTTCCGATTGCCATGACGGGAGGATACAGCCTCAGCGCACCTGTACTGCATCCTGCATCGGATCCGGACGACTTACAGGAAGAAGCGAGCCGCGGCGGAACTCTTTTCGCCGGGAATTGTGCGTCGTGCCATGGATCCGCCGGAAGGGGCGATGGCACCACGAGTCTCTTACCGAAACCGGCAAACCTGACTGCAGCTCAATTTTCCGATGAACGATTGAGCAGCGTGCTGTGGAATGGGATCCCGGGTTCATCCATGCCCCCCTGGCGCCAGCTCCCCACCGAAGATTTGCGTGCTCTTGTCGCCTACATTCAAAGTCTAAGCGTTCCAAGTGCTCCATCCACGTCACAAGAAACCGCTACCTGGGAGCAGGGGAAGGCGTTTTTTGCCACGTTCTGCGGCAGTTGCCACGGTGACACCGGAGCGGGCAACGGGCCGGCAGCGGGCGCCCTCGCTCCACCACCGACAAACTTTCACCTTAAGAAGCCTACACAAGAAAGGGCCTGGGAAGTTTTTGAAAATGGCGTGCCAGGAACAGCAATGCCGCCGTGGAAGAGCCAACTTAGCGGGGATCAGTGGAGCGCCTTGGTCGAATTCATGCGCTCTCTTTATGCTCCGCCGCAGGAGAACTCAGGGCAATGATCAATCTAATTGTGATCGTAATTTCAGCAATTATGTTCGCGCTGTTTCTGGTCTGGTGGCGTTGGCCGGCTTTCCGCGTTTGGATTGAGGCGCCGAAATACTCCATGCTTCGCCAGGAACGCCGCTTCGACGACCGCAACGCGGCACGCTGAGCCGGCTGATCACTTAGTGGATACGTAAGTATTTATCGATAAATAGTAGAGATGAAAGTACAAATGCAACGAACAAAACTGGAGGAATACAATGAACAGGAAAAAAATCGTACGAACCGCACTACTAACCCTCACGGCCGTAGGAGCCTTCACACTCACTGGCGCTGCAGAAGGGGGGAAGCATCCGTCTAACAAAATTATTCTCGTGCGCCCAACGAATCTTCCCGAACCGGCGCGGCAAACCGGCGAAGCGATGCTGCTCGACCAGTCACGTAATGGCAGAACGCTTCTCTATATCGAACAGGACCAAGGCGCCCGGCTGGCCATCTTTGATGTAACCGACCCGGGCAACATCAAAGCAGTTGCCTCGGTGCTGCTTGAGGCTCCTGGCTCGTTTGATTTTGTTCTGCCTCTTCGAGACCGTGCAGAACTCGTTCGGTTCCGGGATGGCCAGGGAGAGGCGGTCCTGGATTTGCACACAGTAAAGTACCCGACCATCAAGAAGATTCAAGGGCTGAAATTTCATGGCTCGACGCAGCGCCTGGGCAATGATGGATTCATGATCGCCAACCAGGCGAGTGCGCAGTCGGACGCAAACGCTCTAGATTACCAGGTTGTCGAAATCGGAAAT
>JAOAPW010000214.1 GCA_025463105.1 Candidatus Acidiferrum typicum
ATTGCCGCGGTCCAGAAACGCATGCGGACTTCCGGGCTTCCTCCTTCACTGATTGAGCGCCTGGCGGCAGGCCACTAACGGGAACGCAGCTTGGCAGAACATTTACAGATATCAGGAGGAAGTATTACTTGATCCCTTCAGCAGAAAGAAGCCGGCTACCTGTAGCGTTCGGCATCGGATTGGTTATCGTCGCGCTTCTGGTCGGCGCGGCGGTACTGTTCAGCCGTTACTCGACGCCGGCTGGACCGGAAGCCTTGAAGCCACTGCCAATGGGGCCGTCCGAGCAGGCGTACGCATCGCAAATTCATTTTCTCGAACCGAAAATGAGCCGCGCGGCAAATTTTTTAAACCAGGAAGTGACGTTTGTTTTCGGCACGATGGAAAACGGCGGCAATCGCCGCATCAAGCAGATTGAAATTACGCTCGAATTTCACGATCCGTTCAACCAGGTGGTGCTGCGGGATAAACAACGGCTGTTCTCCCAATACGATGCTCCACTCGCGCCGGGGCAACAGCGTGATTTTCAGGTTGGCTACGAACACATCTCCGCGCAATGGAACAATGTGTATCCCACGATTCGCATTACCGGACTCGACCTCAACTAGCGCGTACTCTATCCTGCATGAAATCCGTTCTCTGATTACCAGTATGTAATAGTTTATACTCGCCCTCGCATGGAACTAGCCTCCGAAGTCGAACATGCTCTGGCCGGTGTGTGCGCCGGCGGCCTCGCGGAGGTGCACGAAAACGGCGAGTGGCTTGCGGCACTCGATGGCCCGCAGTATCAGGTGCGCGCGCAGGGCGACGGAGCGCTGCTGCACTTCTGGGGGACGCAGCAAAGCCTGGTGCGGCGCGTCATGCGTATCGCCGAGCAATCTCCCGAGCGCGTGGTTTTGGAAGTCTCGCGGTTAGGGCGCGCCCGCCCCGCGAAGCTGGAGTTTCTGGCGGTCGCCACCGACCACAGGGAAAAGCGCTGCGGCCGGGAACAGTTTCGCAGCCGACTGCAGCAACTTCTGGCCGACCAGTTTCCCGACGAAATCGTTGATTCGCTGGCCATCGGAGCGGACCTTCGTCATTCCATTTCGGGATCCTACACGCGAGGCCTGATGCATCGCGGGGCGGACGCCTTTGCCGTGCTAAGCGCGGGTCCAGGAGAAGATTCCGCGACGATCGACGGCATCTTGACTTTCGGATTGATCTGGCTCGATCTTACGCGCAATCGCGCGCGTCGCCAGCCGGTACGGGGTCTGCGTTTGTTCCTGCCGCGTGGCACCTCCGCGATTACGGCGCATCGTTTGACAGCGCTGGCCTCCCCGCAAGAAATCGAATTGTACGAATATGACTCGCTGCACTGGCGCATGCGCCGCATCGCCATTTCGGACGCCGGGAATCTGGAAACCTGGTTGGTGTCACGCCGCGAAGTGGACCAGGCGCTCACTTCGGCATTGCCGGAAGTAGAACGTATCCGTCGTTTGGCTCCTGAAGCGATCCGCGTGGCAGTTGCCGCTCCGACGCAGGACGTTACGCTGCGATTCCGGGGCCTGGAATTCGCGCGTTGGCGCCAGGGATTGGTGTGGTTCGGTCTGGGTGAACACCAGGAAGTATTGACTCCCGAAAGATGGCCCGCTTTCGAGAAGCTTGTCCACCAATTGGAAACGTACCGTCACCCGCTGGCCACGGACACCAAACACCGTCTGTACCGCGCGCAGCCGGAGCGCTGGCTTGAAACAATGGTTGCCGCCGATCCGGCGAGGATTGATGCACGCCTGGATGCCCGGCATATCTACTCGCAGGTTCCCGCATCTTCCGCGGGTGATCGAGGCATCATCGACTTGCTTGGGGTCACCCGAGACGGCCGCCTCGCGGTTCTGGAGCTGAAGGCTTCAGAGGACATACAACTGGTAATGCAGGCGGTGGATTACTGGCTACGGGTTCGCTGGCATCATGAACAAGACGACTTTCGGAGGTACGGATATTTTCCAGACGTGGAGTTGCAGCCCAAACCGCCGGTGTTACTCCTGGTCGCTCCCGGATTCCGATTCCATCCTTCGAGCGATATCGTGCTCCGATATTTGTCGCGGGATATTGAGATTGTGCGGATTGGTCTTGGTGAAAATTGGCGTCGTGGATTGCGCGTGATCTTCAGGCAATGACCAGCGTCCTCAAAGGTGTCAATCTTCGTGGAGAAACCCGGCCTAAAAAAAAGAGAAGCAGCTTTGGCTAAGCCGCCGCTGCTTCCCGGGGTGTGTCCTTGAAGTGGTTTTGAAGTATTAGACGCTTGAAATATGAAAAGGTTGTCTTTTAAATATGAATTTTAGGCTAAAATCCGGTTTTTTATTTCGCTGGAGTGGGCAGAAACTGGAGATACGGAATAAATCTAAATAAAACAAATACTTACCACACACGTAGTTTTTATCGATTCAATAGAACAAATACTTGCGCCACTTTTCGTCCTTGTTGCCGATCAGGCGCATCAGTTGCCTGGAGGTATGGAGAGTAAACGGACGCGGACGCCTTGCCAGCGCAATCCCGGCTTCTTCTGGAGTGCGGTCGCCTTTGCTGTTATTGCACTGATAGCAGCAGGCCACCAGATTCTCCCACGAGGAACGCCCGCCACGGGATCGCGGCACGACGTGATCCAGAGTCAGCTCAGAAGCCGGAAGCGTGCGACTGCAGAACTGACAAGTATTCCGGTCGCGCAGAAGTATATTTTTCCTCGAAAGAGCCCGCGTTTGCTGCGGGATATGGCGGTAGGCAAGCAGACGGATTACAGACGGTACTGGCAGCGCCCGCGAAGCGGAGTGAACATGAGTATGGTGGACTTCCTCGGCTTGTGCCACGCCCTTGATCATCAGGACCATTGCCCGCCGCACGGCAGTGACGTTGATGGGCTCGAACGTCGCGTTCAGAACCAGAACCGGGTCCTGCATAATCGCTGGTTTTCGCGCAGAGGGGGGTACAGCGCCTGGGGGGCGCTTCTCTCCCCGCACTTCCGGCAGGGGTTTCGGCCGGGGGATCCTACCGCCGTGGCCAAATTTGTTCATTCTTGGTCCTGAACCATCACAGCCGCGTCCAGCGCCAGTGAGGAAGGAAGCGCCCGAGCAACTGTGATACCCGCCACCCGGACGGCGCCGGCCCCGCGTAGGGCCCGGGAACACGCGTCTAGCGTCGCCCCAGTGGTAAATACATCATCTACCAGCAAAACACACATTTTGTCAACTTTAGCTCTTTGATGCATAGCATAAGCGCCACGTACCGTCTCCCAGCGTTCCCGATGGGTAAGCCTGATTTTGTCGGGGCGTGGCCGTGTTCGCACCAAGAGATACGACCGAAAAGGGATACCTAAAAGCCGGGCGAGAGGTCTGGCGATCTGTTCAGCCTGATTGTAGCCGCGCTCGCGCAAGCGGCTCGGATGCAAGGGTACTGGTACCACGACGTCCGCAGCAAATTCTGCAATGTTTTGTTTGGCCAATTTTACGAGTTGATGCGCAAACCAGCTTCCTAACGGAGTGATTTCTGTGTACTTCAGCAGCAGAATTGCGCGTGCCATGGCTGGTGAATAGGCGCCGAAGCTCCGCACAAAATCGAAGTCGTAGGTGGCGAGGCGGCAGAGGTGACATTGTGGCGGCGAGGCGGATTCGATGACGGCAGTTGAAACGATCGGACGTCCGCAGCGCGCGCATTGGGGCTGGGAAAGTTCTTGTGTAAGCGTCGTAAGGCACGCGTGGCAGAATGGAATGCGATTGCCCGTGTCGAGCATCCGGGCACAGATACGACATGGCGCCGGAAACACCAGCGAAGCGAGCGCCGCGTAGATTCCGCGGAACTGAGAACGCACTGAAACCGAAAATCGGTCCACGATCGGGTAAGGCTACTCCTATCGGCTTGTTTTTAAAACAAGTAAATAACCAAACGATTATCCGAGGGTGCAATTGTTATGCTTTCGGCATACCTGTACCACGCCGCCCGGAAGCGTCCCAAACGTAGGAGTTAAAATGAATGATCGGTTGAACTATGGCGCGGACCCCACGGACCCCACTGGTACTCACTATTTCCTGCCTGCTGTTGCTTGGAGTTTACGCTGCCGTGTCCGTGTTGGTCCCTCCGGGGCCCGGTCGCACAGCCTTCGGTGACATCTTTCAATGTTTATTGCCGCTGTTGGTTAATGGCGTTCTCTTGATGAACGCCGTCACGCCGAACTGGCGCAAGAATTACTTCTGGATGTTGCTGGCCCTTGGAGGTTCCCTGTGGCTCGGCGGGCAATTTATCCGGACTTACACCGAGGTTTACCAGCACGGCGCTATTACTAATCCAATCGGAGACATTGTTTTCTTCCTGCACACAGTGCCCATGATTGCCGCGTTAACGATTCAGCCTGACATGCATCACGACAACCGCAAACTGCAATATGGCTATGTGGATTTTTCATTGCTTCTTAGCTGGTGGGTTTACCTCTATTTGTTTGCCGTAATTCCCTGGCGGTATGTCGTGGTCAACGATCTCGATTACACTCAGGCATTCAATGTCATCTGTACGTTCGAGAATCTTGTGTTTGCGGCCGGAGCTATGCTCCTGTCGCTAAGGGCGACGGGCCGCTGGCGCCGCATCTACGCGCACCTGGCCGGGGCCGGTGCGATGTACACAGTTGCTTCGTTGGTCGTAAATCTCGCGATCCACCGGCATGTGTACTCGACCGGGAGCGTATATGATTTGCCGGCGATCGCGTCACTGCTCTGGTTAGGAACGGCCGGGATGGCCGCGTATGGCAGCGGCAGCAAAGGATATCCCAGCAAAACAGCCGAGTCTCAAGAAATGTTGTCATCCGCTAGCGCATCGCGCAATGAAGTCCTCTGGGCGTCGCGCCTGGCGCGAGCCGCATTATTTTCGCTGGCTGTCATCGGCATCTGGTGCGTAAAAATAAGTCAGGCGCCCATGGCTGTACGGGAGTTCCGTACTCTGGTCACGCTGGCCGCCGTACTGCCCCTGGGCTTCCTGGTTTTCCTGCGCCACGAACTCATGGACGCGGAACGCCTGAGCTTGCTGCGCATTTCCCAGGAATCCATCGACAACCTCAAACGCCTGCAGATGCAGTTCGTGCAGTCCGAGAAACTGGCCTCGCTCGGACAGCTCGCGGCCGGCGCCGCGCACGAGATCAACAATCCACTCACCGCCATCCTGGGCTATTCCGAACTGCTGATCGACGACCCCTCCAGCGGCGAGCGCGCGCGCAGCCTGGCGGAAAAAATTCGCGACCAGGCGCGCCGCACCAAACTGCTGGTGAACAATCTGCTCAGCTTTGCGCGCCAGGTGCCCAGCGAGCAGCGTTCCGTGGTTGACGTCAATGCGGTGGTCACGAGTTCGGCGCAGCTCCGGCGCCTTGATCTTCGCGGCAAAAACATTCGCATCGAATTGCAAACCGCTGCTGCGATTCCAGCGGTTCGCGGCGACCCGAATCAGTTGCTGCAAGTTTTCTTTAACATCATCAATAATGCGGTGGATGCGATGGAAGAAGTAAGCGGCGGCACGCTGACCGTGCGCACGCTGAGTGAACGGGAGAACGTCGTCATTCTGTTTTCCGATACAGGTCCCGGAGTCAGCGAGCCGCGTCTGGTCTTCGACCCTTTTTACACGACCAAACCAGTCGGCAAGGGCACGGGTCTCGGACTGAGCATCTGCTACGGACTCATTCACGATCATGGCGGCCAAATCTCTTGCTACAATCGCGCCGAGGGCGGCGCGACGTTTCGCATCGAACTGCCGGCCGTTCCCGCGATGTTTCCGTCGCGCGTGTTCACCACACTGCCGCGCGGGACGCCCGTAAAATCCAGCTGAAAATCCATATTTCTCCGGCACGTGCAATCGCCGCGCTTTCAGTTATAATTTCCGGCCATGCCGCGATCTTCTTCGCAAGCTACGCAGAAGGCTGTAGAAAAGGCTCCGCAGGCGACCCCAGCCTTTCAGCCGCCGCGCTCCATCGCGATCGAAGGCCCAATCCGCGTGGGAAAATCTACCCTGGCGCGAGTCCTGGCCGATCGGCTGCACGCCAGGCGCGTCTTCGACTCGGAAGACAATCCGTTCCTGGCCGATTTCTATAGGGAAAAAGCAGGGGCGGCCTTCCGCGCGCAAATGTATTTCCTGATTGACCGCCACCGTCTTCTCAGCGAAGTGCAACTGAGCGAGAGCGCGCCCGTGGTTTCCGATTTCCTGTTTGAGAAGGACAAAATTTTCGCGTACGTCAACCTGGACAACGAAGAGTTGAAGCTCTACGAACGCTACTATGAAATGTTCGCGGCCGGTCTAAAGCCGCCCGATCTCGTGATCTACCTGCAAGCTACGCCTGAAGTCCTGCGCGAACGCATCGCCAAGAAGAAATCACCAGCGGAAAAACAGATTTCGCACGCCTATCTCGAAGAAGTCGTGAAGGCCTACGAACACTTCTTCTTCCGCTATTCCGCTTCGGACCTGCTCGTGATCAACACGTCGGAAATTGATTTCGTCGACCGCAACGCCGACTTGCAGCAGCTTCTCCGCCGCCTGCAGGAGCCGGTAAAGGGCACGCAGTATTTCCTGCCATTGGGAGCAGGCAGTGATTAAATACCGGCATTTCCGTGGCTGGGTTGCGCTAAGTTATCGCGCTCTATTGTGGCGCTAATTTCTGGACGTTCGCTGTTGCTGAACGAATCGTTGCCGGATGCCGGCTTCGACCCGCATTTCTTCGTCAGCCTCTTTGCTGAGGCCCTGCTGATTCAGCGCTTGAGCAAGCCAGGCATGATAATTCAGAGTTTGCGGGCAGATCTGCAGCGCCTCGCGCAAATGTCCGGCAGCTTTCGGAAATTCCGAGCGCTTTAGTTCGATCCCCGCCATTTCGGACAATATAAATGCTCGAAACGGAGTTTGGGATGAAGACCAGCGTAAAGCTTCCGAGAATTCCGTCATGGCCTCGTCATCGCGACCGATCTCAGCAAGCGCCGAGCCGTACCGTTCGTGGGCCGCATCTGAATTCGGCGCCAGCTCGGTGGTGATCCTAAACTCACGAAGGCCTTCGTCATGGCGGCCATGAGACCACAGAGCCTCCGCATAGAAGCCATGCACGAGTCTATTGGTCGGAGCGATTTTCAGAGCGCTGGCGTAAATCGTGGTGTTATCGCTGAATGCCGGCACGTGAACAGCCGTGGCGATCAGCAGGATCGCCAAAATAAATGAACTAACGATGGCGGATGCCCTGGCCGGCAATCTCGAATCGGTCAGGAGCGCGGCGAGAATAAGACAAACAGGAACCGAGGCCAGATACATGTGCCTATCGTGGACCCAATCCTCGCGCACGAACGTATACACGCCAAGGACCGCCGGAACAAGCAGGATCGCCGCCCACAAGAGCTGCAATCGCATTCCGCGCCGATCTCGATATCGGCGCCACAAGAAAATTGCCGCCACCATCACCAGGATAATCGCGGCGCCTTTCAAAACGGTCCATTGCGAGCCCCACTCGGCTGGATAAAAAAAACTCAATCGGAAAGGCCAGAAAAGATTCTGAAGATATACAAGCAGCACGAGAGGAATGTCGAGGAGAACAGCCATGCGGCTGCCGCCCGGCCCAGGACCGGTGTTGAGTCCGAAGAGCAGCGTGCGCACCGCAACATAAGCGCCCACAACGGCGAAAAATGGCAGCGTCCAGATAAATCGTCTCCACCCTTGGTGTGTACCGGAAGGAACTTCGCGCAACGCCTCGTAAGAGACCAGTAACCATGGAAACATCACGGCTGTTTCCTTGGACATCATTGACAGCGCCGCCGCAATCACGGATGCGATGAGATAGATAGGGGAGGCATCTTCCTCACGGAAGCGGAAATAAGCCAGGAATGAAATCAGCGCGAAAATCGTAACCAGCAGGTCCGTCGAAGCGGTGACGTAGGTTACCGATTCCACATGAATCGGATGGAATGCAAAAATCAGCGCTGCCAAGGCCGCCGTCCAGCGCTCTTTGAGCAACTTGTCTCC
>JAOAPW010000244.1 GCA_025463105.1 Candidatus Acidiferrum typicum
ACGACCATATTGGCGCCTGGCAGCGCACTCTCCTCGCCCGTCATCCACAGCGCCCGTACATGATGGATTACGTGCGCATCCTGTTCGAGGACTTCCACGAATTGCACGGCGATCGCGCCTACGGGGACGACCCGGCGATGATCGCCGGCTTCGCGAAATATCACGGCCGCCCGGTGGCCGTGATAGGACAGCAGAAGGGAAGAGACACAAAGCAACGCGTTGCGCTGAATTTCGGACAGGCCAAACCCGAAGGCTACCGCAAAGCTCTCCGCGTAATGCATCTGGCCGCAAAATTTTCTCGGCCGATTCTTACGTTTATTGATACGCCGGGAGCATATCCGGGAATTGACGCGGAAGAGCGTGGACAAGCCGAAGCCATCGCTCGCAATCTTCGAGAAATGGCCCGTCTGCCCGTTCCCATCGTGGTCACGATTACGGGCGAAGGCGGCTCAGGCGGCGCGCTGGCCATTGCTGTCGGTGACCGCATCAACATGCTCGAGAATTCCGTCTATTCGGTAATTTCTCCGGAGGGCTGCGCTTCGATCCTTTGGCGTGATTCGTCCAAGGCGGAAATGGCAGCTGAAGCCCTGAAAATCACGGCCCGCGATTTGAGCCAACTCGGCATCATCGATGAAATCATTCCTGAGCCTGAGGGCGGCGCGCATTTGGATCATGAAGCTTCGGCTGCATTTCTCGATGCGGTTCTCGCTCATTCTCTCCGCGAACTTGTCGATCTGAAACCGTCCACGCTGATCGAACAACGCTACGAAAAATTCCGCCGCATGGGCCAGTTTTTCGAATCTTCTAGGACCTGAGAGTCCCCGGCGCCGGCTCAGATCTGAGCGGCATGCCTCGAATTCAAAATCAAAAACCCCCATTGCCATATTAGTATCATTGCGGAGTATCTCCGTTGCCGCTCTCGGGCATCTCGATTACGCTGTTTGGGCGGAGATACCCTCTCATGTCAAAGTCAAGCGAGCCTCAAATAACCGAAGTGGTTGGTACGAGCGGAACCACTCAGGTATTTCGTCCCTATGAACGTCTGGTCCACATCAAGGTTCTGGGCAAGACGTTCGAGGTCCCAGAGAAGAATACGATTCTACGTTGTTTTCAGTATATCAGCCCGGAGACGATCCCTTACGGGCGTTTCTGCTGGAATCAGGATTGTCAGTATTGCCGGGTGACCGGAAAACTTGCGGATGAAGAAGAGGCGCATGAACTCCTGAGTTGCAAATTCCTCGTGAGCGCGGGAATGGAAATTACCGAGATCAGCCCCGAACTCAAATATTGCCTCCAAAAGAAGCTGGACAAAAAGCCGGGCAAGTAAGTCCTGCTTTCCCGTCCCTCGAGATTGCACCGTCGACGGCCGCCCTCTTCTTTCTTTCCTTAGCTACGTCTCAAACGTTGCTGTAAGATAATTCTCCACATATGAATCTGAATTCCACTTCGATAATTTGTGACGGTTGCGGCCTGCCGGCGTCGCCTGCTCACATCGCCATGAGGGTGCAGAGTCTTGAATTAGCGACCCGATTTCGCCCGATCCATATCGATGTGCTATTCGTCGCTCTGGAGCCGAGGCCTCGGCTGGAAGACGATTTTTACAGGCCACCGGAATTGCGGGATTTCTTCGACCCGTTCCTGTCGTCGCTGAATATTCTATCTGAGGTAGGAAAGCAGGGCACCGAAGCGAATGGCCACGAGGCTGACGTCTCCAGGCTTCTCGAGTTTCAACGAAGAGGGTACTACCTCACGTATTTGTCCGAATGCCCCGTGGCGCCAGAAGACGCCAACGTTGCGCGCGAATGCATTTCGAGATTGGCGGCGACGCTCGTTAAAAGAATCCGATTTAATTACAAACCGAAACACATTGCACTCGTTGGAACAAACTTGAATCCTTTGATTGAAGTCTTCCAGCAGGCCGGCATGGGCCCGCTTTTGGATTTTAACCAGGTTGCGTCCCTGACGATTCCCGATTCGGGCGTGCAGTAACGTCGAGACACGTTGCACTCCATTCTAATCGGGGTATGATAGAATTCGGTTTAGGGAAGGTCGCAGGAGCAGGGGGCATTTCGTGAAAAGCAAAGTGAAATTCGGTATTGGTGCCGGCATCATTATTGTTACGCTCTCATGTCTGGCGTTCGTCGGGGCTCAGCAAAGTAAGACTTATTACCATACGATCTCGGAAATCCCCACTTTGAGCGGTGCATCTCTGCACCAGCGGCTTCGTGTGGCCGGCGATGTTAAGGCCGGATCGATACAACACCTGGCCGGTCGTGTAGATTTCGTGCTCATGGAGCAAGGGAAGGGGCTCCCCGTCAGCTACGTGGGGACCGACCCGCTTCCGGATACGTTCAAGGACGGGGCACAGTGCCTGGTCGAAGGCAAAGTAAGTCCGGATGGACATTTTGTGGCTGAGACCCTTCAAGCCAAGTGCGCGTCTAAGTATGAGGCAGCCCCTGGGCAAAGTCAGCCCGCCGCCCCGGCTTACTCCGCGGATCCGAAAAGTAAGAGCTAGCCTGGCCGGACAGCTGGCACCGGGCGCCTAAACTGAAGCTTGAGGCCCGCAGGATCGAGGAACTAAATTGGACCTCTTTGGATCGTACGCGTTACTGTTGGCTTTCGCGCTGGCAATTTACGCAATTGCAGGCGGAATCGCCGCAATCATCACCCGCCGTCCTCTCCTGATCAAGTCCGCGCGCAATGCCGGCTTCGCTGTGTGTGCGCTGATCTGGCTCGGGTTTGGCAGTCTGGTCTATCTTTTTTTCACCGACAACTTCGCAATGGCGTACGTGGCCGAGCACAGCAATCGCAATCTGGGCAATCTTTATAAATTCTCAGCCGTGTGGTCGGGCCAACAGGGCTCTCTTCTTTTCTGGAGTTTTCTGCTTTCGATTTATGTTTTTTCCGCTTTGTTCGCCTATCGCGGCAAGCATCCTGAATTGATGCCTTACGTTGGCGTGGTTCTTGCTTCCGTCCAATTGTTTTTCCTGACGCTCAACAATTTCGTTGCCAGCCCGTTTCAGGTGCTTGCGTTGCCGGGCGCGGGCGGAGTGCTGCATCTGGCTTCCCAGGCGGACGGCCATGGCCTCAATCCCTTGCTGCAGTATCCGGAGATGGTGATTCATCCGCCGGTTTTGTATTCCGGATACACCGGTTTCACGATTCCTTTTGCGTTTGCGATGGCTGCTTTGATCGGCCGCTACCCCGGCGAAAAATGGATTCATCTCACGCGCAAGTGGACCATGATTGCGTGGTGCTTCCAGTCGGCGGGCATTCTTCTCGGCGCGCACTGGGCTTACGCCGTGCTCGGCTGGGGCGGATACTGGGCTTGGGATCCGGTTGAGAATGCTTCCCTGATGCCCTGGCTGACCGGCACAGCGTTCCTGCACTCCGTGATGATGCAGGAAAAGCGCGGCATGATGCGCGTGTGGAACGTTTGGCTGGTCTTCACCACATTTCTCCTCGTGATCTTCGGGACGTTCCTGACCCGCAGCGGTGTAGTCAGTTCGGTGCACGCGTTCGCGCAATCCTCGATCGGACGCTGGTTCGTCGGCTTCCTGATTATTGTCATTGCGGCTTGCCTGATCGCGTTCCTGAAAAATCGGGATTATCTGCGCAGCGACAACCAACTCGACTCGATGATTTCCCGGGAGTCGAGCTTCCTCTTCAACAATCTGATTCTGCTGGTTGCCTGCGTCGCGGTTCTTTCCGGCACGCTCTTCCCGGTGCTCTCGGAAGCGATTCGCGGAACAAAGATCAGCGTCGGGCCTCCATTCTTCAATCGCGTCAACATTCCCATTGCCATGTTCCTGCTGTTTCTTACCGGAGTGGGCCCGCTTTTGGCGTGGCGTAAAACTTCCGTCGAAAGCCTGCGCAAAAATTTCGGGGTGCCGTTGCTGGCGGGAGTTGTGGCGGCAATCGTCGCCGTGGCCCTCGGTCTGCGCGAGTTTTACGTTACATTGTGCCTGTTGCTTTCAGCCTTCGTGACGT
>JAOAPW010000260.1 GCA_025463105.1 Candidatus Acidiferrum typicum
CCGCCGTATTGGTTATGGAGCCGGAACCGCTGAACTCACCGAGCAGGCCAACGTATTGCGCATTCTTGTTGGCGACAAGACATCTGACAAAGCGACAGTCGCCACAGATGAAGCTATCGTTGTGCTCGAGGCGAATCTGGACGATATGAACCCTCAAATTTATGGATATTTCGCGCAAAGCGCTTTCGAGCGTGGCGCACTCGACGTCTTTTCCACCTCGGTGCAAATGAAAAAGAACCGCCCGGGACAATTGATTACGGTTCTATGTGAGCCGCCATTCGCTGACGAACTCACTGCGCTGCTGTTCCGCGAAACCACGACGCTCGGTGTTCGACAATCGATCGTAAAAAGACAAACACTGCAGCGTGAAATCGTAGACGTTGAAACATCATTCGGCACTGTTCGAGTAAAGGTCGCGCGCAGGAATGGGCATACGTTGAATGCCGCGCCCGAATACGAAGACTGCCAGATACTTGCGTCTAAGCGGGGCGTGCCTCTAAAGGAAGTCCTGGCGGAAGCCTCGTTTCAATTTCAAAGAAATGGCGGGATTTCAAAAGTTGACTCTGATTAGGATTTCCGAAGCCACAAATACGGGCACGCAACCTTTGCGCTCGCTGGAGAAACAACACAGGACTCCAAGCGAGAAGCAGGAGCTTTTGCTCCAGAATCTTAAAAATCTCGGTTCCGTCATCATCGCATTCTCAGGGGGTACGGATTCCGCCTATCTTAGCTGGGCAGCGCACAAAGCGCTTGGGCAAAATGCCCTGTCGGTCACTGCTCTTTCTCCGAGCTTCTCCGCTCACGACCGGCATCAAGCGATTTCGTTCGCTCGGGAGCATGGCCTGCGCCATGAGTTGATTGAAACCTACGAATTTGAAAATCCGCTCTACATCGCGAATCAACCGGATCGTTGTTATCACTGTAAGGTGGAGCTTTTTAGCCGCATGGCGAAGCTGCGGGAAATACAAAACGCCGGAGCAATTGCCTACGGAGTGAACGTGGACGACCTCCGTGATTTCAGGCCCGGCCATCGAGCGGCGGCGGAATACGGCATTCTGGCGCCACTGCTTGATGCTCGATTGACAAAGTCCGAGATCCGTGGCCTCTCACAAATTGCCGGCCTTTCTACGTGGGACCGACCCGCGGCGGCGTGCCTATCCTCACGTGTGCCATACGGCACAGAAGTGACGGTGGAGGATTTGTCTCGCATCGAGCGCGGCGAATCCGTACTACGAGATCTTGGGTTCCGGCAGTTCCGCGTGCGTTCCCACGGGAACCTGGCGCGGATCGAAATCGAAGCGCCGGAATTAGAGCGAGCGCTTGAGATAGAAATGGCGCGCACTCTCGCTGAGCGCATCCGAAGCGTCGGATTCGCTTATGTAACTCTCGATCTTGAAGGCTACCGGCAAGGCTCTCTGAATTCTGTTTTGAAAAGGAAGTAGCTCTCGCGACTATTGTTATGGACGCCTCTGAAATCGAGCTCTTGCTGAAAAGCGTGCACGAAGGTCAGACGTCGACTTCCACGGCCTTGGAACGGCTGAAGAACCTGCCCTTCGAAGATCTGGGGTTCGCCAAAGTTGACCATCATCGCGATCTCCGCCAGGGTTTTGCGGAGGTAATTTACGGACGTGGCAAAAGCCCTGAGCATGTGGCTGGAATTCTGAGATCGATGCTCTCCGCAAGAAAAACGGGAAACATATTAATCACGCGGGCCAACCTGCAAATCTGGGATGCGGTCCACGAAATATATCCGAAAGCTTTGTTTCATGAGCTTTCTCAATCCATAAGTCTCCGGCGTAGTAAAGCCATCCTTGGGAAGGGAACGATCCTGGTGGTCGCAGCCGGCACCAGCGATATTCCCGCGGCCGAAGAGGCGGTCGTCACCGCCGAGACGTTAGGTAATCGTGTGGAGTTCATTTATGACGTAGGCGTCGCAGGAATTCACCGGCTGCTGCGCCATCGAAAGCAGCTTTGCGCCGCAAGAGTGATCATCTGCGTTGCTGGTATGGAGGGAGCTTTGCCGAGCGTCGTCGGAGGTTTAGTTGCTGCTCCCGTAATCGGGGTTCCGACGAGCACTGGATATGGCACAAGCTTCGGTGGACTAACCGCACTGCTGGCCATGTTGAACAGTTGTAGTTCGAACGTTTCAGTCGTCAACATCGATAATGGTTTTGGAGCCGCCTTTGTCGCCAGCACGATAAATCGCGCGTAGTTAGGCGATTTCTCTAGTGTTTTACTGCCGCAAGTAGGGTGTCAGCGCGAAAATCCTGAGCTCGTTTCCAGTGTGAACCTTCAGAGAAGCTGCGCGCGGATCCGCTACGTGGCACCCATTTGCTTTGAGTTTGTCGCTGTTTCTAGCGATGGCCTCCGCCTGCGTGGCCGCGCCCATCACGCATCTCGTTTCCGTGAAAATGATTAAAGGCCTTGTCTCCACGGTCCGGATGTGGACCAGCGTAGCCGTGATGCGGATCGAAACGGCTATCAACGTAGCCGTGGAAATCGTGGGCGCCGTGGAACCAAGGGCCGGCTCCGATGAATACGCCGCCGCTGAACCACCCGGGCCCGTAGTACCCGTATGGGGCGCAGTCGTATGGGGCGGAATCGTAGTAGCCATACGGGCAAACCGGTTCTGCTCCAATATTGATAGAGACCTGTGCATGTGCAGGGCGCGGAATGCTCAACAAAACCAAAACCACGGTAGAAAGAGCAAGAAATTTCCAATAACGCATGAGTTCCTCCTCGCTTCTGAGAAAAGCAACCCAAGTGCCAGAGTTGTAATGACTGAGAGAGGCTCATAACCCAAGGCAAGGAAAGCACGAACGTAGGACACACGACTGAGATGGCCCTGTCTCGGAGTGACCACGGATCGACGGTGTCCAAAGAGGGACGCAAACTTGTCGAGGGAAACCTGGTAATTGCGGTCGTAGTCGTTCTACTTTTTCCTGGATTCCAACACTTACCGCGATATTTCGCTCCGCTCAAGTTTGGCATTCCTAATGCACATGACGGTTTCTCGATAAATCGCGCAACCGAAAGGGATGAAGATCTTGTTGTTCTCGACTCAACATCAACGTCGTACCCGAACAAACTCGGAAGTGCTGATTTGAGTCGAACAACGCAGCTCAGTGGCTCTAACCAGAGACCCTTAGCCATCACGGGCCTGCGTCAAGTCCTTCGTGATGCTTGGGCAATGACTCACCCATACTGGTTCTCGGAGGACCGCTGGGCGGCGCGGGGACTTCTGATTGCCGTCATCGCTCTCAACCTCGGGATTGTCTATATCAATGTCCTTCTCAATAAGTGGAATAACACGTTCTATGACGCTCTGCAGGACAAGAACTACACAGTCTTTCTCCACCAGCTGATTCGTTTCTCCTGGCTCGCCGGTCTTTTCATTGTCTTCGCCGTGTACCAGTTCTACCTCAACCAGATGCTCCAGATTCGCTGGCGGCGCTGGCTCACCGAGTACTACCTGCGCGAGTGGTTGACCAAAGGTGCCTACTATCGCATGCAGCTAGTCGCCGGTCAGGCTGACAACCCCGACCAACGCGTTGCTGAGGATGTGCCCCAGTTTATCGCCAGTACCTTGAATCTCGGCATTGACGGAATGCGCGCCGTGGTGACCTTGATCTCGTTCATCGCAATTCTCTGGGGCCTTTCTGGGACGCTCACTATTCCTGGTTCTTCCATCCGGTTGCCGGGCTATCTTGTTTGGGCGGCTCTCTTGTACGCCCTCGCGGGTACTTGGCTCACCGATCGGATCGGGCGTCCTCTCGTCCGGCTGAACTTTGACCAGCAGCGCTACGAAGCCGACTTCCGTTTCAACCTCGTCCGTTTCCGTGAGAACGCCGAGGGCGTGGCGCTCTACCACGGTGAGGCCGACGAGTTCCGTACCTTCCGCGAAAGTTTCAGCAGCATCATCCGTAACTGGTGGGGCATCATGCGCCAGCAGAAGCGGCTAACATGGTTGACTGCCGGATACGGGCAGGCAGC
>JAOAPW010000309.1 GCA_025463105.1 Candidatus Acidiferrum typicum
ATGGTCAGCATCGAACGAATTCTCGATCGCATCGCGACGCAATCCGCTACTGAAGACGCTTTGCACGCCGTCCTGCACGATTCCTACGAGGACCTTATGCAATCCACCGTGCGATATCTCCGCAAGGCGTATCTATAGAACTACGACAGAAGAAAAGAACGGTCGAGGTGCATTCGCGATGGGTGCTCGTCATTGATGACTGAATTTCTACACGGAAAAGGATGGCAGAACCTTCTCTGTTTGACACTCGGCGTTTTAGCCTTGTATCAAGGCTACACTGGAACAGTATTCAGAGCCTATCGCAGCGGAGAACCGATCTCTGTCTTTAGGGGCAAACTTTGGTCTTATATCATAGGCGTCTTTTTCATTTTATTGGGGCTTTTCGGTCGAAACTGGCATTATTGATCCGCTTGATTTATCTGGCGTCGGGTGCCCATCCTTTGCGTTTTGTGCAAAGAGTGCGGCTTTTTTATTTGGGATGAGCCTCGGATTTATTCAGGGCGACTAAAATGTCCTAATTAATCCCGCCAGCAGGGCCGCCCGTTCGGGAAGCGAGCGAAGAACAATGTTTTCGCGCGGGCTGTGCGCGTTCTCGCCCACCGCACCCAGCCCATCGAGAGTCGGGACGCCCATGGCCGCCGTGAAATTTCCGTCCGATGCGCCGCCCACGAAGGCTTCTCCGAGAGTCATGCGCATTTCCTTAGCCAGCGCGCGCGCCTTCCCATAAAGCGCGGCGCTCATTTTCCGCTCCATCGGCGGACGGTTAAATCCGCCGCGAATTTCAAGCTTAGCGCCAGGAAGAATCGGCCGCAGCGCGCGAAATTTCTGTTCGAGCGTACGCATGTCTCGAGCGCGCGACGCGCGTATATCTACCAGCGCCCGCGCGCGGTCTGCGATCACGTTGGTGCGAGTGCCGCCTTCAATCACGCCGGCGTTCACGGAAATTCCGCGGCGGGGCTGGTTCCAGCGCGAGATGCGGGCAATTTGCAACGCAATTTCCTCGATCGCGTTGACGCCGCCTTCGGGATTGAGTGCGGCATGGGCCGCACGTCCTATCACGATCAGCTCAATCTCACCGACTCCCTTGCGGCCCGTTTTCACACGGCCATCGAGCCCTGCGGCAGGTTCGAGCACGAGTACAGCGTCGCTGCGCTTCGCTTCGCGTTCAATCGCGGCCCTTGAACTTCCGCTGCCGATTTCTTCGTCGCTCGTCCAGAGAAAAACGATGCGTTTTTCAGGCAAGCAGTTTAGGGAGGCAAGGGCGTCCACAGCGAAAAGAGCGATCACCAGCCCGCCCTTCATATCAAATGTGCCCGGCCCCCAGGCGCGTCCTTGGGACACGCGAAACGGCATCCGGGTGATCGTTCCGGCGTCGTAGACGGTGTCCAAGTGGCCGAGGACAAGAATTTGCGACGCCCTGCGATTTCCGCGAGGACGCAATTCCGCTCTCACGTGATCTCCGCGTTCGCGCTCGCGCAACAATGTGACAATAGCGCCCCGCCTCTTCCATTCCGCCGCGACAATGCGGCCGAAACGGTCCACAGCGGCTTTGTCGAAACTCGGCGATTCGGCGCGCACAAATTGCCCGAGCAATCTGGTCATCGCCCGCTCCCGCGGCCGCGACCAATCGAGCAGCGACCGCATTGTGGAATCACCTCGCATCGCGCCGTTATGCTAACAACGCGCCACCGCAAGGGCAACCGCGTGCGATGGATTCTTTGACGCGCCGCCAGTGCGCAAGCTCGCGCCTTACCTGCAAATCATTTGTGATCGGTGGATGCTGCGTTAGATTCGAGAATGAGCCTGACTACAGAGCTGGCCTTGCGTCACAATTTCGTGAACTGATGCCGCGCGATCCTGTCCGGGGGCGCTTACCGGTTGCGTGGACTCCGGTCAACAAACTTTACAAGTTGCGGCTATCGGCAGACATCATCGAAGACCGAGCCCTGACTGGCAAGCAGGATGAATCGGTCAATGGCTTCCAGTTCTTCCGCGTTGAAGTGGACTTGAATTCGATTTTTCAATTGTATGGAAAGCCTGGCCCATTCTTCTTTTGTGCCGATATGCTCGATGACGCTTGGTTGTGAAATAAATCTGCGATGGACCGTCCGCATGTGTTCCCACAATTCATTTTCCGATTCGTACCAACCGTTGCACTGACTACACGTGATTCGTGCCGCTTTCGGTTGTGCCATGTGCGTTTACCTCCTAAATTTTCGATTTCCTCCTCGTAACGGTGTGATTTTTTCTAGGATACTCCGGACGGAGTGTAAAGGGAATCAAATCATTCAGGCTGTCTAAAATAAAAGCGTGATCTTGAGATCTTCTTTGCCGATAGGCATCGTTATATACCGGGGCGAGCAAGCTGGAAATGACGCAATCGAGACGTAACACTACGAGTTTTCGCTGGTTCGTCGCCCAATGACAGTATCTTTCGCGCCATCGGAGACCACAAACTCATTGGCTCCAGTGCTGTCTTATTCGGAAAATGGAAATTGGAGGCCATATTGCCAACGCGCCGGTTCATCGTGTTTTGTGTGGTGCTGGGAGTGATTATCATCGGCTGGCTCAGCTGGCGGAAACTTTCCACGCGGCGACAGTTGCACGAAGTTCACGCGCCGATAATCAACAAGCGGCCGGTCGTGTTCGCCAGCCGCACGTTTGATCCGGGCGCTCCACCGGCCGATATGCCGCCGCTTGCCCCAGGGGAAAACGCAGAGTGCGATTCCGGCTTCCAGGCTAACGCCAGTGTCGGCGGAGAAACTCGACAAACCGATGCCACGCACGCGACCGTCACCGTCACGCAAATCAACGTGACGCTGCAACTCAACATCAGCATCTGGCTGCCAACCGGCGTAAGCCAACACGTGGCCGAACATGAGGAGGGCCATCGGGAAATCTCGGAAACGTATTACCAGACCGCCGACAAAATCGCCGAACGAATCGCCACGACCTATATGGACAAGCAAGTGCAAATATCCGGCCCGGATCTGGGCGCCGAGTCCAGAAAGACGCTCCAACAAATGGCGACCGAAATAACGGACGAATACAAAAGGGAATTAAATCCAGAACCGGCGCAACTGCTCTACGACGCCATCACCGACCACAGCCGCAATGAGGTCCTCGTCAAGGATGCTGTCGCTCATGCGCTTAGAAATGTCTCGATCGAGTCAACGCAGCCGGCGACAAATTAGCGAAATTAAATAACGCTGGTTCGGGAGCTCGGAAATTTGGAGCAAACTCTCGCGCTCACCATTGAACTCCCGGATAGAGACTCGGAATTCTCTGGCCGCGGTACGGGAACTGCCCGGTGATCAGCATCTTCCAGACGGTTTGCGGGGCGCCCTGCTGTTGCAACACCTCATCGATTTCCTGGCTTCCCGCGCTTTCGCAGAACTCCAGATTCCCGTTACTCAGCACGGCTGTATTTCCCCCAAAAAACGAATACGAGGGCGCCACGGGATTAAACACAAGCGTAGCTGTCTTCGCTGTCTCGTCAATTTGAAAGATCGGCACGCTGCTATAGAAGCAAGGCGGTTCGCCTGTTGCGTCGCACGTGACCCCGAGAGGGAAAACGCGGTCGTTTCCGTTGTCAAAAAGCGCGAGCGTGAATTTTCCAGTGGTGTTCTTGCTGACAAACGAAGGGCCGTGTTGCGCGTAGAACCAGTCAGTGGGATCAGTCCCTCCAAGCAACGTGAAATCTCCCTGGTAGCCCAGTTTCCACAGAATATTTCCGTTGCCCGTCCCATTTTCGTAGTCTATTTTTATCAGCCAGTTCTGGTGCCGAGACGACACAATCAGGTTGCCGTCGTCCGCCGAATAGATAATCGCGTTGCTATGCGTCCAGTCCGGATAGCCCATGGGCTGCCTATTGATATCCAAATATTTGAATTCGTTCCAAAGCCAGACGGGCTTGTGATTTTGATCCAGATCGATGACTACGTCCCCGATTACCGTTGTTCGAGAGCCGTCCGGCTGGGTCGTGGACGCGATTACAATCAGGTGGCCGTTCGGGAGCAAGTCAAAATCGTGATGAGTCCCAAGAACCGTGATATTGCATCCAGCGCAAGTTGCGGCGGCCAGCGCGGCGTTGAGGTCAGCGGCGGTCATCTGCCAAATCAGGGCCCCGCTCAGATCCACTTCCCGTAGCACAGAGTTCACTCCGTCGGGTGCTAGACCGCTAAAATTGATCAGGAAATGGCCGTTGGGCAGCAGTTTTGCCGGATTGGATTGGAGGCCCATAGGCGTTGGGTAATACCCCCACAGAATGTTGCCGCTCAAATCGGTGACCACCGCTGGAGCATAGGGCGTAGTGAGGGACGGCGGGATCAAGTCCAGTAGTTCGACCCCGCTCTGCGGCGTCATGCCTGGCGTCGTCGTGCCCGCAATTGTGATCGGTTGGCCGGGCGGCGGGGATCCTGTGAGGAATGTCTGGTCAGGATCCATAAATTGCGTTCCGTCGCTGAACTGCACCACCCCGCGCAGGTGATAGGTCGAGTTCGCCTTCATCCCGGCAACAAACAGACTCACTGCCCCACCAGCCTGCGGCACGGGCTGTGTCCATGTCTTCAATCCGTAATTCAAATCGGGGCCAAATTGAACTGACACGTTCCCGGCGGCCCCCGGAGAGATGGAATAAAGTGCTACTTGCGTGTTTGCCGTCGCCGACACTTGCCCGGGGGCGACCACGTGAACCGTCGCGCTGGCCGACTTGGTCGGATCCTTCTTGCTTGTCGCCGTTACAGTGACTGTTGTGCTTTGCGCTCCCGTTGGAGCGGTGTAATCGCCATCCGGATTAATCGTTCCCGCGGTGGCCGACCACGTGACGCCCGACGCGTCATTGGTCACGGAAGCAGTGATTTGCGATGTATGGCCGGTGGCGACCGCCGCGAATTCCGGACTGACGGCTACGCTTACAGGCAATGGTGCTACTTCTATGGGTGCTGGTGCTACTTGGCCGCATCCCGCAGCAAAAGTAATCAGGGAAAGAACAGCGCAAACGCGAAGGAGTTTTAGATTCAATCGAAGGGCCCCAAGTCAAAACGGCTTGTGACAATCTTAACGCCAAAAGAAGTTATAAGCCTACATACTCTCTTGAAGTTGAAAGGGGCCGAATGTGGGTGTTGATCCGGCCCCGAGGTGGGACATTACTTACTTGTCCTCTAGCGTCTGATCTTTCATACTCTTTTCGGTTTCGAGTGTCTGTGCAATAAAGCACACTTACGCAATAAAGTGTACCTGGACCGTACCTATTGGAGTAGTGAATCCAAAGAACGCTCGAACGCGACGTCACCGTAACGATCGTGCACGCAGGCCCCAAAGGATGAGCACCGAGGAGAGGACAATCACCACGCCGACGCTCATAAAGCCGGCCGTGACCAGAGTCTCCTGCCAGGGCTGCCCGCTATGTCCCGCCGCCGAGATCGGAGAAAGGGCCGCAGTACCGAAAACCGCAGCGAGCGTGGTCATAAACCAGTTCGCGTAGGTTCCGTAAAGCAGAGTCCAGTATGCGATGGCCTTTGCACGTGAGGGAAGCTGAACCTCGTTCCAGATGGCGCCCAGCGCAACTAGAAAAGTGCCGTTCATCACTCCTTCCAGATGCGCGGCGAGTCCCATACGTACGTTGGTGAAACGTGGCTCGACAAAGCCCGTGACCAGCCCGACTAGGAACAGAAACATGCCATGCCACATCAGACGCCGGTTGGTGCTTTCCATGTCGATTCTCTTTTCACAAACGGAAGGTGGCGCGGACAAGAGGAGGCTGCGCGTCGTGGTTTATAACACAAATCAATCGGCCCGCAAATGCAACTCCCCGAAGCGAGAACGGGAGTTGCCTGCGATCTGGTAGACGAATCGGCGGATTCCAGATGAAGCGCGGTATTAAGCCTTCACCAGGTGACTGGGAGCCGAGACCAAGCTGGCGGTATGTATTCTTAAACGTCTCTTCGACACCGGAGGAACATTGGTGAATTGAATTCCCATGCCCTCCTGATCCACGGAATGCCGGACAACTCCCTCCAGCGGAACGTCCTGGTCGC
>JAOAPW010000314.1 GCA_025463105.1 Candidatus Acidiferrum typicum
AGCACTGGAATTCCCTGCAGGTTAATCAATTTGTGCGCAGGTTCCTTCTGAACCCAGCACGGAATGAGGTCAGGTCCATCCGCCTTTTCCTGGCGAAGAGTCTGTAATTCGGATGCTTCCTTAACTGCCGGATCATAATGAACGGGGAGATTCGTAAGACCCCAGAGCCGCCCGGGACCCGTTTGGCCTCTCTCCGCGTTTTCAATGGGAGGAGCCACAGGTTCGGCCGCGACAATTCCCTTGATGAGTTTCGGACGGGCATCCGCGAGTTCCCACCCGGAAGTGGACACACCCGAGTGCAGGAGCAGGATGACTGGCTGGCCGATCAAATCCACCAACTGGATCAAGGCGTCAGTCGTATATTTTTCCACGTTTCCGCCCAGCACGACCGGGATTTCGCTCTTGGCAAAAGCATCAAAAACCGGGTCGCCTATTTTGCCTTTGCTCGGTCCGTCACCCGGCCATTGCGTTTGCTTCGTGAACTGCGGCCAGGTGCTTTGCGTTGTCGACGGCGGACGCCCTCCCGACCAGACCTCTTCCATCAAGGGAGAAGTCCGCGGGGCAGCCAACTTTCCGTCTGCATCCGAGTTTGGAAAATAAAGTGAACGCCCGCGGCCCGGATAATCCATTACGTAAACCGTGTAGCCCTGGTTGAGAAAGTCATAGGCCCAGCCCGGCCGCCCGTCCGGCGTTTGCAGCACGGTTACGGCTGTTTGACCGGCTCCTCCACAGATGAACACGATCGGATACGGATGCTGAATCTTCCTGGGCACCATCACTTCGACATACATGGCCCCGAACATGATCTCCTTGCCGGGCTCCCCCTCGTAATGGCCGCCAACATAGAAATGACCCTCGCGCCCGATGTTGTCCGTAGGAAAAGTAGGGATCGATGCGGGAGGAGGAGCGTTAGCAGCATCTTTCGCATTCGCTCCGGACCAGCCGCTAGCAAAAACCGCAGCCAGCGCCGAGAGTGTGGCGGTCAGTATCCTTGCCTTCATGACGATTTCTCCCCTTCTGTTCTTTCTGGAATTTCATCCAAGCAGGAAGTTCTATAACAAAGCGTGATGTAGCCTTCTCCTCAGTCTTCCAAGCGGCGAACAGTGTATCACCCGCCGCGGATTCAGCGCTGGCCTGCCTGCGTTTCTACAATTGCTTGAACCCGCTCCGAGGTATAGACTCGCTGAAGTAGTCTGGTTGTGAACGATGCACCGCTTTCCAAATTCAGATCTCTTCGCTAAGTCACTTTTATTTTGCGCTCTGTTCGTCATTTCATTGCCCATCGCTGCGCAAAGACAACCGAATCCGAATACATCGGGATCCGTGCCAAACACTCGAACAGTCCAACCGCAAAGGTTTTCGGTGGCAGGAATGGTCTCTGACGCCGAGAGTCATACCAGGATCGACAACGTCAGAGTGGATCTCCGCGCCATAACTGGCGGAACAGTGGCAACAGCATTCACAAGCGGAAATGGCAACTTTCAATTCGGCAACATTCCAGGCGGCAGCTATGAAATCATTGTGGAGCAACCGGGGTACCAGGCTGCCCACCAGCAGGTGTACGTTCAGGGACCGGTATTCGGATTCATGATCGAACTGCGCGGCTTGTCGAAAGGGAGCAATGTAGCCTCCGGAAATCCGTTGGTTTCCAAGCGAGAGCTGTCGATCCCGCAGAAAGCCCACGATGCCATGAAAAAGGGAGTCGAACTGCTGTATGGGAAATCTGACTATCAGGGAAGCATCAAGCAGTTCGAACGCGCCACCCAGGCGTATCCGGATTACTACGAGGCATACACGCAGATGGGCGTTGCGTATCTGAGCTTGAACGACTTTTCCAACTCTGAGCGGGCCTTGCGCAAGGCGCT
Source organism: Candidatus Acidiferrum typicum (assembly GCA_025463105.1). Lineage (GTDB taxonomy): Bacteria > Acidobacteriota > Terriglobia > Acidiferrales > UBA7541 > Palsa-360. The sequence continues at coordinate 1,866 of JAOAPW010000314.1, forward strand.
CGATTTGAGTGACCAGCACGACCAGACTGCACTGTATTGGCTCGCGTCACTTCTCTCGAACGGGCAGAAGTTCACCGATGCGGAGCCGCTTGCGCGCAAGGCCGTTGAACTCGATGGAAATTCCTGGCAGGCGAATTCTGAATTGGCCCGCGCCCTCTTCGGATTGGACCGCCCGGCCGAAGCGGAAACCAGCGCTCTCGCCGCAGTCAAGCTGCGCCCGGAGAACGCGAACCTTCGTTTGCTACTCGCCAACATCCACATGCAGTTGCAGAATAGACCGGCCTTACTGGACGATCTAAACACTTACCTCAAACTCGCGCCGACAGGGTCGTTCGCCGGCCAGGCTCGCAAGCAGCGGGACGAAGTACAACAGGAACTGCAGGACACACAGGCATCTCCGTCAACACCCAGCAACCAGAACCCCTGAGCCCCGTAAAGCATAAACCCCACTTTTTGCAAAATCAAAGCAACTGGCGTCAGTAAATACTTTGGCGGCGCAAGGAAATTAAATTGCCGTGCGGCCACGTTCCGAGAAGTGACCTTCTCATGTCCGCAGGCTATTGACAGGGTACGCAGCGTCCTGGCAACGCTCCCGACCCTCGTCGGGTCGAAACTTTCTGTAGTATGATGAGTGCGTTCGGAAAGCCTGCTGCGGGACCCGACCTCTGATTCGATCCAGGCGAGGTGAGCCATGGCGCATCACGACTACTCGGTCGTAGTCTTCTCTCCCCATTGGTCTGTGCTACATTCTTGCGCTTTTGTACATCGCAATCGCACCCGGGCTGACGCTTCTACCCCAGGGATATTTCAACGTGCGACGGGCGCTTTTCCTGATAGCTATCGCCGTAAACGCATAATATGCGTTCGCGATTGTGCTTTCCGTCGTATTTCTCCTATTCATGCGAGGTGATTTATGGCAATCGAGAATCATTCCGTACAGTTCGCCGGAGGCAATCTCGGCGGGCAACATCACATTTGCGCTTTCTTCAACAGCGCCGACGAGGAGCACAGGGTGCTCCGCTCGTTCTTCAAAAACGGCTTCGAGCGGGGGGATAAAGCTTTCCATCTCGTCAACCCTGCGCAACGGGGAGAACATCTCAAACGGCTCGCCGAAGCAGGTATCAATGTGCAAGGCGCGATGGACACCGGCCAATTGGAGGTGCGGTCGTGGCATGACGCTCCGCTTCGCGGCGGCCGGTTTGACCAGGACGCCTGGCTGGGTTCGTTCGAACAAGTGCTTCAGTCCGGGCCGGCGGCAGGGTACGCGCAGACAAGATTTCTGGCGCACATGGAATGGGCGCTTGTCGACTTACCAGGCGTCGAAGACCTGATCGAGTTCGAGACGCGGGTCAACTACGTCGTTCCCAAGTACGACAATATAGAGATCTGCGCGTATGATCTGTCAAAATTTAGCGCTGGCGTAGTGATGGACGCCTTGCGGACGCATCCAGTGGTCATTATCGGAGGGTTACTGCAGGAGAATCCGTTCTTCGTTCCTCCCGATCAGTTTCTCCTCGAGTTGCAAGGGCGACGGCCGCTTCGCAGGAGCGCAGGCACGGCGAACTAAATGCCCGCAGAATCGCATGCTGAGAGTACGGCGCTGCGAAAGGCGCTCCGAGAGCTGGTAGCACTTTCGACAATCCCGGCGGCATGGGTGGGGAGAGAACCGCCTGTCATTGCCGCCGGGCTTGCCGATGTGCTGGTCGGATCGCTGCGCTTGGATTTCGCTTTTGTGCGTTTGTGCGATCCCAGAGGGGGCACCGCAGCCGAAGGCTCCCGGGGAAACGGGTGGGAAGCATTCCCCGAATGGCTGCGGACTCACCCGGGCGGCGACCACTTTTCGTGCAAGGAAATCGTTGCTGACCTTGGCGGCGCGGAGCCATGCCGAGGTGTTCTCATTCCCGTTGGTGTCAATGGCGAGGCTGGCCTGGTCGCTGCTGCATGCGCTCGCACCGACTTTCCCAGCGAGATTGACCAGTTGCTGCTCTCCGTGGCTGCGAATCACGCCGCGGCAGCATTCCAGAACGCGCTCCTGCGCCACGAACTTGACATGAAGGTGGCGGAACTCCGTGAAGCGCGCAATGAACTCGAGATGAAGGTGGCGGAACGCACCGCTGATTTGCGCCGGAGCGAGGCGTATTTAGCTGACGCGCAAAGGCTGACCCACACAGGGAGTTGGGCGTGCAATATCAACACCAGAAAGTCCGTCCACTCGTCCGCGGAGCATTCCCGCCTGTATGGCTTCGATCCGGACAACGGGCTACCTTCATTTGAGGAATTTTGGCAGCGCGTTCATCCAGAAGACCAGGCTGGAATTGTCGAAGCCTTAGAGAGGGCAAATTCAACGGGGAAAGATTTCGAGGCGCATTTCCGAGTCGTTCTTCCAGACGGTACGACGAGATTCATTTACTGCGTCGGTCATCCTGTTTTCAACCCGTCCGGCGATGGCGGTGTACTCTTGGGTATCTCGATGGACATCACCGAACGCAGGCGGGCGGATGAAGAGCGCGAGAGATTGCGCCAGGTACAAGCTGATCTTGCGCACTTAAGCCGGGTGACCACCATGGGCGAGTTGACGGCCTCGCTGGCTCACGAGATAAGGCAGCCCATTGCTGCGGCAGCGACAAACGCAAAAACTTGTTTGCGGTGGCTTGGGCGTGATTATCCCAATGTGGAAGAGGCGTCCCAAGCCGCAGCAAGAATGGTCAAAGATGTAACGCGCGCGGGCGAAATCATTAGCAGCATCAGTTTGATGTTCAAGAAGGACGCCCTGCAGCGGGAGTTGGTTGATGTAAATGAACTCATTCGAGAAATGAATGTCCTGCTACGCAGTGAGGCGAACCGCTATTCGATCTCAATCCGCACCGAGCTTGTGGAGGATATTCCCAAGGTCATGGCAGACCGTGTGCAACTGCAGCAGGTTTTGATGAACCTCATGCTCAATGGCATCGATGCCATGAAGGAAACGAGTGGCGAAAGTGAGCTCACCATCAAGTCGGAAGCCAACCGGGGTCAACTGCTGATCTCGGTCAGCGATACCGGTGTTGGATTGCCCCAGGAGCAGGCGGACCAGATCTTCCGGGCATTCTTTACGACCAAAGATAAGGGGACTGGTATGGGGCTGCCCATCAGCCGGTCGATCATTGAGTCGCATGGCGGCCGTTTGTGGGCCACCGGTGCCTCCGGGCCGGGTGCAACTTTTCAGTTCACGCTGCCCGTCACGGTCGCGGCACACGCATAACCTTCCCCGCGAAGGAAATCTCTACCTCGCCGAGGTCAACAGCGGCCGCGGCGAAAAATTCCGCCCCCGAAGCGACGCAAATCCTTCCCTCATGGTGGGCAAACCGGTCTATTCCGCTTGGAAATAGTTCTTTCGGTGTCACGGCTAGGGTATTCGCCCCCTGCAAATTAGGGAATTCCCCTGATTGGTCTTTTAAACACTCAAGCTTATGCTCAGGCTCACCACCCGACTAGCCACTGAGCTGGTCGAGCGCACTTGAATGGCAGTGTCAGTGGGTATTAGCCCAGAGGAAAATCCAAACATGCAAAACATGGACAACGAATTGAAACAGGAAAGCCAACCCCCAGCTCAGCCCGACCTGAAGCGGCCGTCCGAGTCACGGTTCAATGACGCCGAGTACAAACGATGGTGGGATCAGCTGCAAGCCATTCGCTTCCCCAATATCGAACAGGGATAATTATCTGCAATTAGAGTTCTCTGCTGGCGCGGGCGAGAAGAACTCAGGTCCGGCTGGCGGCAGGCGCGGTGACGCGCGCGGCGTATTTTGTGCGGATGTAGTCGTCCACCAATTTGCGGAACGCTGCGGAGAGTTCATCGTAATTGCCGTGCAGGGTGACAAATTTTTGGCCGTCGATGTAGACGGGGCAGCTTGGCTCTTCCCCGGTGCCCGGCAGACTAATGCCGATATTGGCGGCTTTTGATTCTCCGGGGCCGTTGACGATGCAGCCCATCACGGCCAGAGTCATCTCTTCAACACCCTCGTATTGCTGCTTCCACTCTGGCATTTTGTCGCGGATATAGCCTTGAATACGCTCGGCGAGTTCCTGGAACGTCGTGCTGGTGGTGCGTCCGCAGCCGGGGCAGGCCGTTACGCTGGGCGCAAAGGAGCGCAGACCGAGCGCCTGAAGCAATTCGCACGAAGCGTAAACTTCTTCGCGGCGGTCGCCGCCAGGGCGCGGCGTGAGCGAAATGCGAATCGTGTCGCCGATCCCTTCCTGCAACAAAATTCCAATAGCTGCCGCGGACCACACCGTGCCCTTGGTGCCCATGCCCGCTTCGGTGAGTCCCAGATGCAGCGGCTGCTCGGTCTTGCGCGAGAGGTCGCGGTAGACTTGAATAAGATTCTGCGGCTTCGAAACTTTGCAGGAAATAATAATCTGATCGCGTCGCAGACCAGATTCCAGCGCAAGTTCCGTCGATTCGATCGCGGAGAGCACCATGCAATTGTTGATGATTTCGTCGGAGTCGAAGCCCAGATTGCGGTCGGTATTTTCCTGCATCTTGCGCATGACCAGCTCCTGATTGAGCGAGCCGCCATTGACGCCAATGCGCACCGGTTTGCCGTTGTCGACGGCAACTTTACATATCGTCGCAAACTGCTCGTCGCGCCGCGCACCCGCCCCCACGTTGCCGGGATTGATTCGATATTTGTCGAGCGCCCGCGCGCAATCAGGATATTTTGTGAGCAGGACGTGTCCGTTGTAGTGAAAATCGCCGATGATCGGCGCAACGCAGCCGGCATCGCGCAGCCGCGACACAATTTCCGCAACCGCCGCGGCCGATTCCGGCATGTTCACCGTGATGCGGACCAGTTCCGACCCGGCTTCAGCCAATTCCTTGCACTGCGTCACAGTCCCGGCGATGTCCGCCGTATCAGTATTGGTCATCGACTGCACGACCACAGGCGCGCCGCCGCCCACCTGAATGTGGCCGACCTTGACGCCAACAGTCTTCCGCCGCGTGATGGGAAATATCTGCATATTCGTTATTTCTGGACCCTCATGATAGCAGCCTGACACACGTGTCGCAAAATGGTGAAGTGAGTGCGTGTTGTCCAAATTTGAAAATTGTCGGGATGAATGGGGTGTGTAGGAGGTCGGGGCTTCAGCCCCGACGTTCACGACTTCGCACACAGGCTCTGAAGCCCCGACCTCCTGAAAAGAAAACTCAGCCGCTTCGTGCTTCGTAACGTGAAGTTAGCTACGCGGTGGCCTTGCGCTCGAGGCCCAGCGCGTCCGCCGCCTCGCGCATGGCGGCGATGCAGAAGGCGATGTGTTCATCAATGGGGATGCCCAACTCTTCGGCGCCTTTGCGCACGTCTTCGCGATTGACGCCCCGGGCGAACGCTTTATCCTTCAGCTTGCGTTTTACGGAATCGGGCTCGACCTCGAAAATACTTTTTCCCGGCTTGACCAGGGAGCAGGCGGTAAGGAATCCAGCCAATTCGTCGCAGGCAAATAAAGTGTGTTCCAGGGAAGTCTCTCGCGGGACGCCGCTGTAATCCGCGTGGGAAAGGATGGCGCGAATCATTTCCTCGGGATAGCCGCGCTCACGCAAAATTGCCGCGCCACCGGCCGGGTGCTCTTCCGTGGGGCTGTGGGCGTCGTTGGGCCAACGTTCGTAATCGAAGTCGTGCAAAAGCGCGGTGATGCCCCAGAGATTTTCGTCGGCGCCGGTTTTGCGCGCATAGGCCCGGACACTGGCTTCGACGGCCAGAGCGTGTTTGCGCAAGCTTTCGTTTTGCGTGTATTCACACAATAGAGCCCAGGCGTCATCTCTCGATGGCAAAGCCGGCATCGTTTCCTCCGTAAAAGGCTTTTGTAGCGTCAGCCTTCAGGCTGACACTGTCTATGCAAACACATCAACAAATCCATGCCCGCCTGAAGGCGGGCCCTACAGACAACTCCAGATTCTTACACAACATCTATGTTCTTTCGTTCTTAATTCCTGGTGCGGGCTCCGAATAGTGCCCTCGTACGCTATGCGGGCGCTGATTCCCATAAAGGAACTGTAATGTATTCACATTATTTTACCGATTTGATGAATCGGATGGAGAAAGTACTTGACACCGGAGGCGGGAACCCCCAATATGACGGTCGCGCCAGCTGCTGCCTTCCCCTCGATCGTAGTTCCTCTCATCCGCATGCCGGAATAGTCTGCGAGGAGTACCGGTGTCGGAACAAACGAATGGTATGAACGGTACAAACGGGACAAAGGTTTCCATGGATATGGACCTCGACCGCGAAGTAATCCGTTGCAAGACATGCGGGTTAGTGCAGTATCGCACCCGCACGGGGAATTGCCGCCGGTGCCTGCGCCTGCTGCCGCCGAAGGTGGAGTTTCTTATTCCGCCTCCGGAGCCGCAGGAGCTTCCGGGCGACGACCGGCAACTCTTCGAGAAGTGGCCAAACCGCGAGACGGTGGAGAACATAGGGCAGCGTATCCGGCAGTTGCGCGAGTCGCGCGGGATGACGCAGAGCCAACTCCAGGCACGCTCGCGCGTTTCCCGGTCTTATCTGTCGCGGATCGAAAGCGGCCAGATGACGCCCAGTCTCGGAACTCTGGAAAAGATTTCCGAAGCGCTTGGCGTTGGCTTGAACCGCTTTTTCGTTCCCGAGTCGAATGGCGAAGCTCTTCTGGAAGATCCATTCATCCAGGGACTGCGGCCTTTCTTGCGGCAGCTTGATTGGGAACAGTGGCAATCGATTCTGAAACGTCTGGCCGCGATTAGCGACCACGTCTCCAGCGGCACGGGACCAGTGCGCCCTCTGGCACCCCCTCAGTCGGCACGAATGGAGCAGTTGACGCGTCGGATTCATCCAGCCGCAATGGGCCATCGATAGAAATCAGAATAATAACTGCGCGAGATGGCGCGAACTTTCTTTTTTCGGGCGGGCTCCAAGTGGAGCCCACACCCGGACCAGGGAGAGTTCGCGTCCTCACGGGCTCGTGCTCGCGCCGCGAAATTCACTCGCCAGCAGTCCGTAATTCTCCAGATCGATAAATCGATTCCACTTTCTGATGTGCTGCCGCGAAGGGCCTTCATGGCGCATCCCGATTTTTTCCAGGACGCGCTGCGAAGCGGTATTCCCCGCGAAGTGGGACGCATGAATCCTGTTCAACCGAAGAGTCTCGAACCCAAACGTGATTACAGCGCCTGCGGCTTCCGTCGCAAATCCCTGGCCCCAGTAAGGCACGCCAATCCAATAGCCGAGCTCAGCGCGCTCGTGCGCCGGTGTGATCACCAGGCCAATGGCGCCGCAGAGGTCGCCGCGCGGAGAGATCGTGACGGCAAAGGTGGCCGACCGACCCACGCGGAATTCTTCCTCAGAGTGAGCCAGAAAACTTTGCGCGTCGTGTTCCGCGTATGGATGCGGAATGTTAGCGGTTGTGGCGGCGATTTCGCGCGCGCCTGCGAGACACACGATGGCGGGGACGTCGCCACGTTCGATAGAACGCAGCAGTAGTCGGGAAGTCCGCAATTCCTGCGGCGCGGTCATGCCATTGTTGGCATCATGGAATTTCTGCCGCTTTCTCTACGAGAGGCAAGGTTTTTTTCGGAATCGGCCAGAAACGCCCCTCACGTACGAAAAGCCGGTTGGCAAACGTAAATCCAGCACGTCAGCGGATAACAGTTTGCAGAAAATGTCAGTTTTTCGCAACGGAATGGAAAAGTGAGTGGTGACTCAGCTTGAAAAAAGCCTGCCGTCTCCGTCCCGAAACACACGGGACAGAGGGTCCTCTACATAACCATCCGTGTTTGCGGCAGTTGTAGAGGCCGCCCGTTTTTGGGGCGGGCAGTTGTTTGTTCTCTCTAACGAGTTCTAATTAAAATCAGAACTGCTTGAAACATCTCCGGGAGCGCTGTAGCCGTTTCCGACGCCGCCAAAGTAACCGCCGCCACCCCAAGCCATTGGATAAGTTGGATAGGGCGCGCAATATCCGCTAAAGGACCAGCCCGGCCTGCCGAAACTCACGCCCCCGCCACACGCTGGGCCGACCGCTGCACCAAATCCAACGTTAGACCCGGCGAAGCCGCCCTGATCGTTTCCATTTGACACCAGCGCAGAAACGATCGAGCTTGCAGCGAACGCCAGCACGTTTGCTCCCAGAAACGCCGGTCCTCCGAGGAGGGATGGTCCTACGCGAAGCAATCCACCAAAGAGCAAGTTCGGAATGATCGACAAATCCGACCCAATGAACGAACCGCCGAAGCCTGAATGGCCGAATCCTGAATTACCAAAATCGTAGCCGCCGAAGCCCGAGTTGCTGAATCGAGATCCGCCAAAATTTGATATCGAGCGGCCGGAAGAAAATGACGAGAATGACGAGTATCGTGACCCGCCCCGCAGATCCGACGAAAAGCGGTTCGCGCCGAATCCCATGCGCGCCTCGTGTGCGTACGAAGGTGTCCCGCGGTTCCGGCCGAATGACGACCATCCTGAAGAGCCAAAATTGTGATTTCCTGTATATTCATTTCTTGAATTTCCAAGCGAACGCCATTGTCCGTCAGATCGCGCATTGCTCGCATAGCCGCGAGACATTTGCGCCCCGCCACCACGGCTCATCCCGCCGAAGGAATTCCACCCACCGCCCGTCGCATTTCCCCAGCTGCGTGCTGAGGTGGGCATCGACCTGCCACCCGAGTTTCCAAATGAATGCCATCCGCCCGCGTTGCCGCCGTAGTTTCGCGCATCCGAGTTTCGCGACATTGATTGCCAACCTCCGGAGCGATCGAAATTGCGAGAAGACGCGGAGGAGCCGAAATTGCCAGAGCCTGCATACGACCCGAAACCTCTACCTCCGGACCCGGAACTTTTATTTCCGAATGAACCGGAACCTCCTCCTCCAAAATTAGAATTGCGTCCGGAATTCCCTGACTGGCGAGAAAACAATCCACCCGATCTTGCGAGCGAGCGGTCATTCATTCTTCCGCCGCTTGCGTAACCCCCGCCATAGGAATTACCGTAAGAGCCTCCACCGCGTTTGGCGCTGAAATTTCCGCCGCCCTTAAAATTACCGCTGCCGTACGAGTTTCCTCCGCCTGCTCCTCCGAATGAGCCGGAACTTCCTCCTCCAAAATTAGGATTGCGCGCGGAATTGCCTGACTGGCGAGAAAGAAATCCACCCGATCTTGCGAGTGAGCGGTCATTCATTCTTCCACCGCTTGCGTAACCTCCTCCATACGAGCCACCGTAAGAGCCTCCTCCGCCTTTGGCGTTGAAGCTTCCGCCGCTCTTAAAATTACCGCCGCCATTGTACGAGCTTCCTCCGCGGAAACCGCCGCCGTACGAGCCACCGGAGGAGTGTCCGCCGCCTTTGAAGCTGAAGTTTCCGCCGCCGCGTGAGCCGCCGCTCTTGAAACCACCGCCGCCACGGGAACTCCCTCCATGGGACCCGCCTCCGCCATGAGAGCCACCACCATTGTGAGAGCCGCCGTCCCGCCGGGCAGACGCAGGCATCGGCACGCAAGCAAAAATCAGCGCAGCAATAATCGTAAACGATATTTTCAAGAACGCAGATTTCGTCATTTCAGTCCCTCCGCACTGCGATTGCAAAACATCGGAGATGAATCAAGCGACTCCGCGCGATAAAGTTTCACCGTATTTAAAATCGTCGAAACAATGAGCATCAGCGACATCCCCGAGATGGCGACGATGCCTCCTACATCAAAAACGCGATAGGACGAGCCAAAAACTCGCGCGCCAGGATGAAACCACAACGCCGCGTTTCCCAGCGCCAGCAAAATCCGGATTTCCGTCGGTCCAAATTTTGCGAAGGAGAGTCGAAATGTCCCCAGAGTGTATGCGGCTAGATAAACCTCGACCGACAACATCAGAAACGCCAAAAACATCCCGAGTACGATGCGCCAGTCAACAATTCCAGAAATCGCCAAACCTCCCATTAAAAAAAATCCGCCCAGTGTGTCAATCATGTGGTCCACATAGAAACCGTATCGCGGCCGCTGCCGATTGCGAAGCCGGGCGAGTGTTCCGTCCAAGCTGTCGCCAAACCAGTTCAGGGCCAGAAAAATCGTGGCTAAAATGAGTCCCACGCGATTTGTACGCGCCAGCGCGTAGCTTGCGCCGGCAAAAATCATTGCCGCAAATCCGATGAGTGTCAGGTGATCGGAATTCATCCATGAAGGCAACCGTGCCGCGAGCCACGCGAGCGCCCTACGCTCGGCTCGCGCCGTAAAACTTTCCTGCAGGCGAATCGCATTTGCAAACGGAATGCATTCCCTCGCGTCGCGCCGCGGAATCGCCCGCATAGGCAAATTGCTGATCCGCATATCTCGCATCTCTGTCATGAATAAGCTCCAAACAATCGGAATTGCTTTTAATAGCACAGACTTCAGTCTGTGTGCTTTTTCTAAACCCAACCCAAAACGCAAATTAAACCCACACAGACTGAAGTCTGTGCTACCGCACCGCGGACGACGCTCGCGAAACTCCGCCAAGAACGGCCGCACG
>JAOAPW010000378.1 GCA_025463105.1 Candidatus Acidiferrum typicum
CAGCTGGGTTACAAATCCCGGCGCCGACACGGTCATCTCGTAGCCCCCGGGAGGGAGCGCGGGCACGTTGTAAAATCCGTCGCTATCAGTTGTGACCGTCCTGGTTGCAATGGAGCCGACATCTGCAATGGAAACCTGGACGCCCGGCATAGCTGCGCCCGATTCTCCTCTCACTGTGCCAGTGATTGAACCTCCGGCCACCTGCGCTTTGACCAACAAGGGCGACGCGAAAGATATCCACAATGACAACAACACAGCGAGGACCCGTATGTCTTTGCGGCGCTGTAGAAAAACTTTACCTCGTGTTCCGTTTCTTCTGGCCCAATTCACAAGCGTACTGTTCCGTTTCAAATCCCCAGCTACGCACCCCATGCTTCCCCCCGGATTCTGATGACCAACACCGCAGTCGGCGTACTGTACTCGTAAATTACCGCCAGTGCCAGACAACTACCGTACGCTGTTTCTAATACTTCCCTGGCGCGAGATTTCCTGTATTCGCTGTCGTCCTCAATCCTGCATGGTATAGATTCTTACTTCGGCGTTCGTGTTCGCGCCTGCCGAAACTGCTAGATAAAATCGGTCGAAGCCCTTCCCCTGCCTTCCAAAGTATCCGGCCGTGCCCGCACCCACAACGGTGGGAATCTTGGAGATTACGTTGTAGTGGTCGGGATCGGTCTGCTGATATACCCAGATGAAACCTTCCCGGCCCGCGACGTATACGCGTTTGTGCTCGGGGCTGTAATACAAATCGTCAGTGTCCTGAACGGTCGGGACGGAGGCCACCATTTTACCGGTGCTCGTGTCCAACACAGTGATCGTGGCCGGTTCCCGAGTGCCAACGATTACGCGGTGATTGGCTTCGTCGAGAGCCATGGGGAAGTTCTGGGCGGCGGTCACGGGCCACCGCGTGAGTTCCTTCGTGGTGCGGTTGATGACCACAATTTGCTTCGCATCAGGGACGTTCACGTAGATGTTAGGGCCGTTCTTTTCCAGTTGAAACGATTCCGGCTCACCGCCCAGTTTATAGACTTCATCCAGACGCTTGTTGGTCGTCGCGTCAATCGCGGCGATTGCGGCGTTCTTTTCGCTATCACCACAACCGACGTAGACACGCTTGGTCGCAGCGTCGTAGCGCAGGTTATCGGCGCCACCGTCAAAATCCAACGTGGAGATGAGTTTGTAGGAGTCGCCGTCGTAAATGTAGACCTTACCCTTCTCGCTGGCCACAAAAAGCTTGTTGGCTTCTGGAGAAAAGGTCACGCCCTGAGGGTTCGGCACGCCGGTGATCTCGTGGGCGCGGACTCCTTGAAAAAGATCGATGACCTCTACGGAGTTGTTGCCCAGTCCCGAAACAAACACCCTCCCTTTGCCCGAAGCAAAATGATCGAAACGCCCCTTCACACCCTCGAGCGGAACCGTAGCGGTCAAGATCAGCGGGGGCGCAACCTCCGCCGCAGGCGCAGCCGAAGGACTGTTGGTGGGGCTGCTCTTACATGCCGTGAGTGTGATTATCAGTGTCAGTAAGGAACTGATGCCGTTATATTTTTTCATGTCGCCTCCCATGCGAGTAAATCAATCCGAGACAGGCCCGCCACCGGCTAGGCTGTTAATTTTGTGACGGGAGCAGAGAATCGTCGCAAACTTTTACCCTGTTTACCTGACTCAGGAACTTAAGCGAACTTATACAGTAAACTCGCATCGGATTACCACCCTTGCCATTTATACGCGCCGCAAGTTCTGGAATTTCGGTAAATCCAAATCTTGTGCCGAAATAAAATTTATTTGACATTCGGTATTTTTTCCCGTAGGTTCGCTTCAGTATGAATCACGACGTCCAGAAGACCATGCAGGCTTGTCTCTGTTGTACCTGCTGTACATGTGTGTCTTCTGGCGCCGGGAGGCTGAAGCTCTAGATATCGGATCATAAACCGAGCAATTCTAGAATCCCACCGCCAGACGCGCTCTGGCGGTGGGATTTTTCTTTTTGGGGTCTGTTTTTGGGCAAGAAAATTTTTTGCGGGGTGCGGCTCCAGTTCTTCGATGAACGAGCGAATTTGCCGAAATGAGGAGAAATTCAATGACGCGAGTGGATACCAAGAGAGTGGCTTGGAAATCGATTGCAGGTTTATCTTTATTACTTCTCGCTTTGGCGCCAGGGACAGCATGGGCGCAGGGCGAAGCTTCGCTTGGCGGAGTCGTGACAGACACGACAGGCGCCATCGTCGTCGGCGCAACGGTAAGGGTGAAGAATGTGGAGACAGGCGCGATTCGTACCTTGGTCACCGACTCCGCCGGCCGGTACGACGCGTCACTGTTGAGCGTGGGGAAATATGAAGTGACCGCGGAACAAACCGGCTTCCGGGCGGAATCGAAAACCGGAATCACCTTGGTGCTCGGACAACGCGCGGCGGTGGACCTCAAACTGACGGTTGGAGGAGTGCAGCAATCCATCAGCGTCGAAGCGAGCGCACTGGAATTGGCCGTCACCACGGCTGATTTCTCGGGTGTGGTCGGCGAGAACGAAGTGAAAAATCTCCCGCTGAATGGCCGGAGCTACGATCAGTTGCTCACACTGAATCCTGGAATCGTCAACTACACGTCACAACGTTCCGGCGGTATCGGCACATCCAACTCAGTAGTCGGAAACATGTTTGCGGTTTCGGGCCGTCGCCCGCAGGAAAATCTGTATATCCTGAACGGAGTTGAATTCACGAGCGCGTCCGAGATCAACAACACCCCGGGAGGGACAAGCGGGCAGTTGCTGGGTGTGGACGCGGTGCGGGAATTTGCAGTCGTGAAGGACACCTACGGGGCCGAATACGGCAAGCGGCCTGGCGCGCAGATCAACATCGTGACCGCTTCGGGGACGAACCAGCTTCACGGTAACGCCTACGAGTTCCTGCGCAATAGCGCACTGGATGCGCGGAATTTCTTCGATCAGGCCCAAATACCCAACTTCGAGCGCAATGTGTTCGGCGGCTCGCTGGGCGGACCAATCAAAAAAGATAAGGCCTTCCTGTTTGGAAATTACGAAGGCTTCCGCCAAGTTCTCGGTCTGAGCGACGTCACACTTGTGCCGGATGATGCATCCCGCGCTGCTGCCGTGGCAAGTGTTCAGCCGTACCTGAATTTGTGGCCGGTGGCGTCACCTGGGACAGAGCTTTTTAATTCCAATGGAAAGCCGAGTGGGATTGCCAAAGCGTTCAGCAATCCACAGCAGCACATCCGCGAGGACTTTGGAACCGCGCGGTTCGATCAAGTCTTCTCGGAAAAGGATAGCTTCGCGGGCGTTTACACCGCTGACGATAGCGAATCCCATTCGCCGACTAATAATCCGTTCAGTCTGGTCGA
>JAOAPW010000383.1 GCA_025463105.1 Candidatus Acidiferrum typicum
GTTTCATTGTCGAATCGAATGGAGCGGGTCATTGGTTGTCGTCTTTTTTCACGGAAGTGTCTTATTCTAGGGTACGATGCGACAGGATTCTACCAGCGACTTGTTCGTGCCTAACCGTCTCGTCAAAGCATCAGATAGGACATGAACCAAAAGTTCAGGCGATCCACGAAGAAAAGTAAGTTGCTCCAGTGTCCAGCCGCACTACCAGGGAAGGGAAGCGCGCAATGAAGCTTTCCGTCCTGGACCAGTCGCCTGTTCCCTCGGGCTTCACGCCTGCTGACGCGCTGCACAATACGATCAACTTGGCGCGCGCAGCCGACGGTCTTGGCTACGAACGCTACTGGATCGCCGAGCATCACGCCATCGAAACGCTGGCCAGTCCCGCGCCCGAAATTTTAATCGCGCGCGTGGCGGCTGAAACTTCGGGAATTCGCGTCGGCTCCGGCGGAGTGCTGCTGCCACATTATAGTCCTCTGAAAGTGGCCGAAGTGTTTCGGATGCTGCACGCCTTATATCCTGGGCGCATCGATCTTGGCCTTGGGCGCGCTCCGGGAAGCGGCGGATTGGAAGCCTTCGCTCTGCAGCGTGACCGCAGTAAGCGACTGGAAGCGTCGGACTTTGCCGAGCAATTGACGGAACTGTTGGCGTTTCTTCATCACGATTTTCCGCCGGAGCATCCCTTCAGCCGGATCAAAGTCTCGCCGGAAATGCCGGGCGCTCCGGAAGTGTGGCTTCTCGGATCGAGCGCCTGGAGCGCCGCAGCGGCTGCGCAATTCGGACTACCTTATGCCTTCGCCCATTTTATCGGTCCCGAACAAACCGTAGCAGCGCTCGCGCATTACCGCGCGAACTTCAGGCCCTCGAAATTTCTGCAAGAGCCGCGAGTGATTCTCACGTTGGGTGCGGTCTGCGCGGATACCGAAGCTGAAGCGGAAAGATTAGCTGCGAGCACGAAAGTGCTGATTCGCCGCATCCGCCTAGGTGGCGAGCGGCGATCTGTACCTACGCCGGAGGAAGCGATCAAGGAACTCAAGAGTGCAATTGAAGGAGCCGACCCTCTCACATGGGATGCGAGCGAATGGCCGCGCTACATTGTTGGCGACGCTGGGAAGGTCAGCGCGACACTAAAAAGTATGGCCCATGATTTAGACGTAGAGGAGCTGATGATTCTCACGGTCATCCATAGCCACGCCGCTCGCCTTCACTCGTATGAACTACTCGCAGAATCATTCGGTCTCGCCAAGCGTTCCGATAACAGGGGACTCGAAGTTGCTTCACGAAAAGCCACTTGAGTTCTAACCGTACAGCGAAAATACGGAATTTCGCCGCGAAGGTACGATCCGAAGTGTTTTTTGCAATTCCAATAATCACCGAATTTGGCGGAACGCGCGAACTTCCGTAAGATATTGTTTATGGAGCCAGGCGACGCGGCCGCTGCGCCTCGCGCGGGACGATCCTCTATGGAAGCTGACACTCATCGCCCAACGTGGAAAACGTTGCTGGCCTTCGCGATTATTTATTTTGTGTGGGGCTCCACCTATCTCGCAATTCGTGTAGGCGTCCGCGAAGTTCCGCCATTATTGATGGCGGCAATGCGTTTCCTTGTCGCTGGACTTGTGCTTTACGCCTGGATGATTGCAAGGGGTGAGCGTTCACCGAGTGGGCGCGAATGGAAATCGATATCCATACTGGCGTTTTTGATTTTCGTCGTGGATTACGGGCTGCTCTTTTGGGCCGAGCAGCGCGTTCCGTCCGGAATTGCCGCGGTTGTGATGGCCACGATTCCCGCCTTTATCGCACTGGCCGAAATTATCGTTCTGCGCACACAGAAGCTCACGATTCGTTTGACCTTCGCATTAATAATTGGGATTGCGGGCGTGGCGGTATTGATGAGTCGCTCATTAAATCTCGGTGGGATGCCGATCGACGGCAGAGGCGCCCTGGCGCTCATCGTCGCATCCATAAGTTGGTCGGTGGCGACCGTAAGTACGCGAAAATTGCCGTTACCGTCTTCCAAAGTCATGAGCTCGGGAGCGCAGATGCTCGCCGGTGGAGTTTTTCTCACTCTTACCGCGGCCGTGCTGGGAGAATTTCGCAATTTTCATCCCTCGGCCATCTCTCGCGGAGCATGGCTGTCATTGCTTTACTTGATTGTCGCGGGTTCCATTATCGGGTTTACTGCGTACGTCTGGCTGATTCATCACGAGTCGCCCACAAAAGTTGGAACCTACGCTTACGTGAATCCGGTTGTTGCGGTGCTGGTTGGATATCTCCTGGGCGGCGAAGCGCTCGGCCTGCGAACGATTCTGGGGACAGTGTGCATTCTGATCAGCGTAGTTGTGATTACCACGACGAAAGTAAAAAAATCCGCAGCGACTCGACCGTTGGAAGACACAGCAGACGCGGTAGGATCGTAGTTTCCGCTTGCCCGCAGTAGGGACTGCGTCTGAAGACGCGGACTACAAAATCGTCATTAAAATAGGACGTCAACAGGGCCACTTGGCTTCACGTCGATCGACCGGGCGTTCAAGAGACCGCGAAACATTTCGACCGTTGCGGGCCCATGTCCGGCGTAGTGATTGTTCGCGTAAGCGTATATCGGAACTTTCCTCTTGTAGACTTTCGCCAGAATTTCCGCCCACTCGGATAACTCTGCCTGCCGGTCGAGAATCACTTTGTCCCAAACTTTCGTCTGTCCCTCGATGTCCTTGCGGTCTCCAAGCCAACGAACGTATGTGAAATCGGCCGTAATAGGATCGATATTCTCAAACCATCTCGCGGGCCGGGGCATCCAGGATTGATCGATCAAGGCCAGCGCCACACCACTCTCGCGCAGCGCGTCAGCAAATTGCGGCACGAGCCAATTCTTGTTCCTGATTTCCACGGCAAATTTGTGTTCTTTCGGCAACTTTTTCAGAAACGGACGAAGACGCGTCAGGAAATCATTCACGCCGGGAAACACGCTCCTGTTGAAGTAACCAAATTGGAAAAGGAGCGGGCCTAACTTCTTTCCGAGCAAATCCATTGTTTCGATGAATTCGTTGAATTCCGCATCGCAATCCACGAGCATTTTTTCATGCGTGATTGTCTGGGGAATCTTCGCTGAAAATACGAAACCTTCGGGGGTCTTTCTCGCACATCCTTCGAACACGCTTTTCGCGGGAGCACTATAAAACGTGTTGAACAATTCGAC
>JAOAPW010000390.1 GCA_025463105.1 Candidatus Acidiferrum typicum
GTACGAGTATCGCCATGAGCGGCGAAATCACGGCCGCCAAGGGAAGAATCGTGCAATCGAACTTCAATAATTACGAAATCGCGCGGATGAATAAGGCGCCCTTGAAAACAAATGTCTACCTCGTCGACAGCACCGCTCCTCCCGCGGGAGTTGGAGAGCCTGGCGTGCCACAGTTTATTCCCGCGCTTTGCAACGCCATTTACGCGGCCACCGGCAAGCGCATTCGAGAATTGCCGTTGTCAAAAACGAAGCTGGCATAGAGCGTGCTTCTCACGAGAAACCTGTGATCGCCGGAGTAGCACAGACATTAGTCTGTGTGATTTTGTTGTGGGTTTGGGCTCTGTTGTTCGGACTGAAAAGCGCACAGACTGAAGTCTGTGCCACCAGAACGCGCGCTCCGCAATTCGTTGATATTAAATTTTTACTGCCCTGTAGTATTAAGTTCGTTGGAATCTTCGATAACTTCATTTACTTTCGCGGTGGCGTGGGCGCCGGATACGCTGTAACAGGAGAAGACCGATCGCGTGACTACCAATTCCGACACACCTGACCGAAGCGTTCTCCAGGTAAAAACGATGCGCCGGGTCGCATTGCGCATCGTTCCGTTTTTAATGCTCTGCTATTTCGTTTCCTTCCTCGACCGCGTCAATGTGGGTTTCGCCGCGCTTCAGATGGTCAAGGACCTCCACATGTCGCCCTCGGTGTTTGGATTTGGTAGCGGAATTTTCTTCGTTTCTTATTTTTTGTGCGAAGTGCCCAGCAATTTGATTCTGCAGAAGGTCGGTGCACGCCTCTGGATTGCCCGCATCATGATTACGTGGGGAGTGCTGGCCGCCGGCATGGCATTGGTGACGGGTCCGCGTTCGTTTTACGTGATGCGACTTTTGCTTGGCGCTGCCGAGGCCGGATTTTTCCCCGGCGTGATTTTGTATCTCACTTACTGGTTCCCGGCGGAGTATCGCGCGCGCGTTGTCGGGTGGTTCACGGTTGCAATTCCGGTATCGAGTTTTCTGGGGTCGCCGATTTCGGCGGCACTTTTGGGAGCAAATGGATGGCTTGGGCTGCGCGGCTGGCAATGGATGTTCATTATGGAGGGCGCGCCCGCTGTTTTATTGGGACTCGCTTGCCTGGTTTTGCTGAGCGACCGTCCATCCGCAGCGAAGTGGCTCGACGCCGATGAGCGCAGCTGGTTGCTGGGCAAGCTTGAAGGTGAAAAAGGCGGAGCGCGATCGGTGGGACAACGCGGCGTGTGGCGCGTGATTTTCAACAAGCATGTACTGGCGCTGGGTGTGGTTCTGGCGGGAAGCACCGCGGTCAGCAGCGGGCTTCAAATCTGGCAGCCGCAAATTATCAAATCTTATGGCCTGACGAACATGCAGACTGGGCTGCTCAACTCGATTCCCTTTGCCCTGGCCTCTATCATCATGGTCTGGTGGGGAAAGCGATCCGACCAGACGGGCGAACGCGTCTGGCACACCGCGTTGCCGCTACTGCTCACGGCGGTTAGCCTGGCGTCAGCCCTCGTGTTTCATTCTCTCTTCGCAATCATTGTCATTTTATGTTTGGCCGTCATCGGAATTTATGCGGGCAAAGGGCCGGTATGGGCGGTGTCGACTGAATTGCTTTCCGCCGGCACCGCTGCTGCGGGTTTGGCGCAGATGAACGCAATCAGCAATCTCGCGGGATTTGGAACAACGTATTTGCTGGGATTCATCAAAAATGCGACGGGAAGTTATCCGATTGCGATGCTTCCGCTGGTCGCGTTAGCTGCGGCGGGCGCTGTGACGATTTTATTGGTCGGGCGCGGCCAAAATCCCAACAAGGTGGCGGAAGCGGTTGTAGCGACTGCGCGAGAATGACAGGCAGGGAATGCCATGGAGCTGGGTTTAAAAGGAAAAGTAGCCATAGTTGCAGGCGCGAGCAGGGGTCTCGGTTTTTCCGTGGCCCGCGCCCTCGCGCAAGAAGGTGCTCTGGTCTCCATCGTGTCGCGCGATTCAGCAGCGATTACTGCGGCCGCACAGAGAATCGAAGAAATTCGCGCCGGGGGTGGACTCGGATTTTCAGCGGATATCAGGTTGGCGGAGGGAATCGAGTTGTGGCACCGAGCGACAGTTGATCGCTTCGGTCCCGTGGAAATTTTGGTTACGAATTCGGGCGGGCCACCGGTCGGACCATCTCTCTCTTTTGACGACCAGGCATGGCAAGGCGCATTCGAACTGCTCTTGCTCAGCGCGATTCGAATGGTTCGCGAAGTCATTCCTTCGATGACAGAGCGCAAAAAAGGCAGCATCGTGATGCTGACCTCTTCATCGGCAAAACAATCCATCGCCAATCTGGCACTTTCCAATGTAATGCGTCCTTCGGTGGCAGCGCTGGCGAAGACTCTCGCCAATGAGTACGCCGGCCACGGAATTCGCGTGAACCAGGTCGTCCCCGGCAGAATCGCAACGGATCGTGTGCGGGAAATAGATGAGCTCAATAGCAAGAAACGCGGCGTCAGCGTCGAAGAGCAACGAAAACTTTCTCTGGCCAGTATTCCCATGGCTCGCTACGGCGATCCCGACGAGTTTGGCCGTGCAGTTGCATTTTTGCTTTCCGATGCGGGGTCTTACATCACCGGCGCGACGCTGCAGGTGGATGGCGGCATGATCCAATCCCTGACGTGAGTGCAGGCTTCAGCCTGTGTTCTCTATAGACATTCAAACGTCAAAAGCTCACAGGCTGAAGCCTGT
>JAOAPW010000395.1 GCA_025463105.1 Candidatus Acidiferrum typicum
GAATTCTGCGATGAAGGAAAGTTCCATGAAACCAAGTCAATATGCGAAGCGATTTCGTGTGACCGATGGAGCGGAGTTTCGCCTGAAGGATTACGACCCTGCGGAAACGCTGGGGTTGAAATCCAAGGAGCATGCGCAGGAGACTTTGGAGCGCGGGATCGCCCGCCTGTGCGATTTACAGGATAAACTTTTTGCGCAGGACCGTTGGGCAATTCTCGTCGTACTGCAGGCCATGGACGCGGCAGGGAAAGACAGCCTGATCAAGCACGTCATGTCCGGCTTGAACCCGCAAGGCTGCCGTGTGAGCTCATTCAAGGAGCCGTCTGGAGAGGAGCTGAACCACGATTTTCTGTGGAGGGCCACACGCGAGCTCCCTGAACGCGGCAGGATTGGAATATTCAAT
Source organism: Candidatus Acidiferrum typicum (assembly GCA_025463105.1). Lineage (GTDB taxonomy): Bacteria > Acidobacteriota > Terriglobia > Acidiferrales > UBA7541 > Palsa-360. Next base: position 404 of record JAOAPW010000395.1, read on the forward strand.
CGCTCGTATTACGAAGAAGTGCTCGTGGTTCGGGTACATCCGGAAATCTTGTCGCGCGAACGATTACCGGCGGAACTGGTATCGGGGAAAATCTGGCGGGAGCGCTTTGAGGACATCAGAACGTACGAGCGATATCTCGACAGAAATGGAATTATCATCTTGAAGTTTTTTCTGAACGTGTCGAAGAAGGAACAAAAAAAACGGTTCCTCGAACGGCTGGATGAGCCTGAGAAAAACTGGAAGTTTTCCGCAAGCGACGTCATGGAACGAAAACATTGGGGCGAATATATGGATGCCTACGAAGAAATGATCCAGAACACGAGCACGGAGCGAGCGCCGTGGTACGTTGTGCCCGCGGACCATAAGTGGTTCACGCGAGTGGTAGTGGCTGAGGCGCTCATCCACGCGCTCGACAAATTGGACCTCTCCTATCCTGAAGTTGACCAGAAAAAACGCGGCGATCTGAAGAAAGCCCGTGCTGTTTTGATGCACGAGAAATAATTTTCCCAGACTCCCCTGCAACTTGCACCCATCTCACATGGCATTCCTGATACAACTTCGCCTCAGAATCGGGCATCTCATGGTCGCGACAGTTCCACATCGCCTTTCAGTGAACTCACACGCCGACGTCATCATCATTGGAGCTGGGCCAGCGGGGATCGCCACAGCGATCGCGGCAAGTCAACGAGGACTCAGAACCGTTGTTTTCGATGCCAGGACGCCGCCGATTGATAAACCTTGCGGAGAGGGGCTGTTGCCGCAAGGAGTCGCCACGCTACGCGATCTCGGAATCCAGTTAAACTCTGATCTTGCCGTCCCCTTGGAGGGAATCCGGTTTGCCGGCGGCGAATGTTCCGCTTACGCAAAATTTCCGGATGCACCGGGATTCGCTCTGAGGCGAGTCCGGTTACACCAACTTCTGGTCGAGCGCGCCATCGAGGCTGGCATCATTTTTCAGTGGAGCACGCGCGTTACGAAAATCGATTCGCGCCAGGTGACCGCCGGAAGGATGCAAATTCCATACACCTGGCTCGTGGGCGCAGACGGACAGAATTCATTTGTCCGAAAATGGGCCAAGCTGGGTCCTGTGCGCACGAACGGCCACCGGTTCGGCTTTCGTCAGCACTTTCGCGTGCGATCATGGCCGAATCGTGTGGACGCACATTGGGGTCGACATTGTCAGATGCTGTCAACTCCGATCGCTGCACATGAAGTCTGTGTGTCCGTACTCTCCCGGGACGCCAACCTCCGAATCAGCCAGGCGTTGCCGCAGTTTCCGGAACTCGCCGGCAGACTTCGAGACGCGACGCCGGTAACGCGGGAATTGGGAAATGCGACCTCGCTGAACCGGTTTGCGGCCGTTACCCGCGGACGCATGGCGCTTGTCGGGGATGCTTCCGGATCGGTCGACGCGATCACGGGCCACGGGCTGAGCCTGGCATTTCATCAAGCCATTTTATTGGCTGAGGCCTTTGAACGAGGAAACCTTGCGCACTACGAATCCGCACACCGCAAAATCGCGGTCATGCCCGCGCTGATGTCACGCCTTATGCTCATGATGGACAGAAATTCCTGGGTGCGCCGGAAAACGCTTCATCTATTCGAGAACATGCCGGATTTATTCTCGAAACTTTTATCGATTCACACGGGGACCGTCCCACTATCATCGGTGAGCCACGGAGAGATGATCGGTATCGCCTGGAAACTGTTGAGAACCTAACGCTGATGGCAGGTAAAACTGTGCTTTCACAGCGAAACCTCGTACGAATTTATTTCGCGCTATTCTGCGCAGTCTTTGCACTTCATCTTGCTACTGCCGGTCAAGCGCAGGAAATCGCCGTTCAACTCGATCCCGCACAATCCAAAATCGAGTTCACGCTCGGCAGCACTCTCCATACGGTCGAAGGGACATTCAAACTCAAAAGCAGTTCGATTCGGTATGACCCCTCGACCGGCAAAATGGGCGGCTCAATTGTCGTGGACGCGACCAGCGGAGAGAGCGGTAACGCAGGCCGCGATCGCAAAATGCATCGCGAAATCCTGGAAAGCGGCAAGTATCCTGATATCGTTCTGGCGCCGACCCGCGGGGACGGCACGTTTAATCCGAAAGGCCCTTCGCAACTGCAAGTTTCAGGACGATTCAGCCTTCACGGCCAGGACCACGAAATAACTCTCCCCATCGAAATCCAACTGGCCGGCCGGCAAATCACATTGGCGACACATCTCACAATTCCTTACATCAAATGGGGTCTGAAAAACCCGAGCACGTTCATACTTCGCGCCAGCGATAAAGTGGAAATCGAGATTCATGCCGTGGGGCA
>JAOAPW010000403.1 GCA_025463105.1 Candidatus Acidiferrum typicum
ACCATCCGCACGCTCGGCTGGCGCTTCAATGCTGACCGCATGGTGATGGATTACTCGGTGAAATGCTACGTTCCAGCCGCAGGCGGCACATCGAGCGACATGCGCGCGCCGGCGTGACTTCCTTCGAGCTGATGGATTTAGCCGCTATTTCTTCCGTGCACTCAAAAGTTTTTCCAGACTCTTCTCTAATAAGCGAAGCAACACACTTCCCCTAGAGTTCCAGCTTGAAACCCGAGAGTCAGCTGGCCTATGATTTTCCGCAGAAAGGAAGAGGAAAAATCGGAACCTCTGACCAATTTAAATGAATGTGTTATGGGAACCTGCGGGCCGCCTGTTGACCGCTCCGACGGTTAATACCCTGACACTGGAAACCGAACGCCTTCTATTGCGCGGGTTCTCGCAGGATGATTTCCGCGACGTAATTGACTGGGATGATGCGAGGCACAGTCGCGCCGCCGAGACCGGTGCACAACGATTTCTCGATTTCTGCTTTCGCCAATATGAGCAACCGGGCGTCGGGCCTTGGGGGATATTTCTTAAAGAAATAGGAAAGATGGTCGGAAATTGTGGTTACATCGCGCTTCAGAATTTTTGTGGAGAAGTGAACTACTTCGTTGCTCCTCAGCACAGGGGACGAGGCTTCGCACCGGAAGCTCTGAGAGCGCTCTTAAATTTCGGATTCACCGATTTAGGGTTACTCCGAATCCAGGCGCGATGTGAGCCGGACAATTTAAGTTCCGAGCGAGTAATGCAGAAGATCTGAATGAAACTAAACCAACCTCCACTCCGCACTTCTGCCAATGAAGAAAGCCGCGACGAAAAGATCTATGCCATCCTCCGTTAGGAATTTTAGTGCCAACGGTTCGAAGACTCAAAATCACATGGCAGAATTAAGAGACGCATCGCACTCTTGTTGACGTTTCTAACCATTCTCGGAAACTGGCCCACTATCCCCGCCTCGCAAGATTCCTAGAAAGTTGCGGCCCTGCTATGATTGCGCCCATCGTTCGTCTTTTTCCCGAGGCCCCGCAATAAGCAGAAAAGCCTCATTTGGAGGCGCTCCGTGAAGCAAAAATTGCTCGGTGTTTTCGCCGTTGCCGCGGGACTTTTTTTCATTTCACTCCCTGCGATTGCCCACCACGGTGTTGCGGGCTACGACTTGACGAAGACGACTACTTTGCACGGAACCGTAACCAAGTTTGAATGGAGCTTCCCCAGTGGGCTACGTTGTTTCGTCCCTCGGGACTCTCGATAAAATTGGATTCGTCCGTACCCATACCTTAGGTGGCAGTTCGAGGTGCAAACCGCCAAGACGGATGCGGCTACCTTTAGGAGGCTCCCGCTCAGTACTTGGAAATTCCGCGGACAGGCACAAGCCGTATTGCCTTTCTGGAGCGGAGCGGTACGCTGCGAGCCTATTCGAGTTAAAATGGATATATGCAAAAGAAGATCTTCTGGACCATGTGGTCTCTATTGGGTTTGATCGCAGATCTCGCGTTGCCATTCTGGTGGGGAATGGCAGCGTCTATTCCGCTGGGTGTTTTAAGTTGGTGGGTTGCGTATCGCAGCGGTTGGTTTTAGCAGAAACTTGCAAAAAGGTTTTGACGTCATTCCGAGGAGCCAGCAGGCGACGAGGAATCCCTTTTCGTTTGAATCTCAGCTCAGGGGAGATTCCTCACTTCGTTCGGTTCACCGTGAACGTTCACCGCGAATGGAATGACGACAGGTCGACGGTTTCCGCAAACTACTTTGTGGCACGTTTTGCGCCTCTCACCCCCTTCACGCTAAACTGATCTGGGAGAAAATCCAATCATTTGCCTCCGATTATTACTGCACAGGGACTCTCGAAGAGATATGGCGCCGAACCGCTATTTAAGGATATTTCGTTCACGGTTTCAGAAGGCGAACGCATCGGCCTGATCGGGCCGAACGGATCGGGCAAATCCACGCTGCTGGAAATTCTTTATGGCCGCGTGCAACCTGACACCGGAGAGGTGGCAGTTCGCAAGCGCACGCGCTTGAGCTGCGTCACGCAAATTTCGGAATTCGCTCCGGGCGCAACGGTGCGTTCCGTGATCGAGGGCGCTTTGGAGCGGGCGCACGTACCCGACGCCGAGCGAGCGTCGCGATTCGCGGAGACGCTGGGCCGCGCGGGTTTCGCGGACCTTGATACTCCGACGGAGGCCTTGTCGGGCGGCTGGCGCAAGCGTCTGGCGATTGCCGAAGGGCTGGTGCAGGGGCCGGATATTCTGTTGCTCGATGAGCCGACCAACCATTTGGATCTTGCCGGAATTAATTGGCTCGAAACGCTTTTGCAGGATGCGCCGTTCGCGTGCGTCGTGGTCAGCCACGACCGCTATTTTCTGGAAAATGTCGCCACCGAAGTGGTCGAGCTGGCTCGCATGTATGAAAACGGGTTTCTGCGCGTCAGCGGAAATTACAGCACGTTCCTGGAAGCAAAAGAGGAATATCTTCACGCGCAGCGCAAGCGGCAGGAGTCTCTCGAGAATCGCGTGCACACGGAAATCGAATGGCTGCGGCGAGGCCCCAAAGCCAGAACAACAAAATCTAAAGCACGCATCGGCACCGCGAACGAAATGATTGGCGAACTGGCCGACTTAAACGCCAGGACCCGTACCACCAGCGCGCGAATCGATTTTTCAGCAACGGACCGGCAAACAAAGCGGCTGATCCAACTCGAAGATCTTACGTACACCATCGGCAACCGAACTTTGTTTCAAGGAATTCATTTCGCGGTTACGTCGGGAATGCGCGTGGGGCTCGTGGGTCCGAACGGAAGCGGCAAGACCACGATGCTGCGGCTACTGCGAGGCGACATTGAACCCACGCGCGGCGAAATCCGCAAAGCCGATTCCTTGCGGATTGTATACTTCGATCAAAATCGCGTTCTTGATCCCGACACCAGCCTGCGCCGCGCGCTCGCGCCGGACAGCGATGCGGTGATCTATCAGGACCGCGTGATTCACGTCGCGTCTTGGGCGGCAAGATTTCTCTTCGATCCCGAACATTTGAACCAGCCTGTCGGAAAACTTTCCGGAGGCGAGCGCGCACGCGTTCTGATCGCCCAGCTCATGCTGCAGCCGGCGGACGTGTTGCTGCTGGACGAGCCCACCAATGATCTCGATATTCCCACGCTGGAAATACTGGAGGAGAGCCTGCTGGAATATCGCGGCGCGTTAGTGCTGGTCACGCACGATCGTTACATGCTCGATCGCGTGTCGACCATCGTGCTCGGCCTTGACGGATTGGGAGGCGCGGAACGTTTTGCCGACTACTCGCAATGGGATGCCTGGCAGCGTCCGCGGCAATCCAAAGCCAATCCGAATTTAAGCACGGGACCAA
>JAOAPW010000386.1 GCA_025463105.1 Candidatus Acidiferrum typicum
ATTTTGTCGGGAGCTATGCAGGAAGTCCGCACCTTCGCGGAGCGCAATAATATTCCCGTGGGTCTCACGCTGCTTGGTCTGGGCGGATTCCCGGCATCCCATCCATTGAGCCTCGGAATGATGGGCATGCACGGCGAAGCCTGGCTCAACACAACCATTCAGGAAGCCGATTTGCTGATTGCCCTGGGGATGCGTTTCGATGATCGCGTCACCGGCAACCTGAAAACCTACGCGCCCAATGCGAGGAAAATCCACATTGAAATCGATCGCGCTGAAGTCAACAAAAACGTGAAAGTGGACGTGGCCTTAGTTGGCGATTTGCGCGCGGTTTTGCGCGAATTGTTGCCGAAAGTGAAATCGCAGGATCGCCACGAGTGGCTCGCTTACATCGACCGGATGAAGGGCGATGCCTCGGTGCGTGACATTCAGAATCTTCCTGATAATGGCCACCTGTACGCCGCGCATGTGATCAACGATATCTGGCGCGAAACGCTGGGCAGCGACACCATCATCGTCACCGACGTGGGACAGCATCAAATGTGGGAAGCCCAGTATTTCAAGCACGAGCAGCCGCGCACGCTGATTACTTCCGGCGGCCTCGGCACCATGGGATTTGCGCTGCCCGCGGCAATCGGCGTAAAGGCCGCGCGTCCCGAAGCTGAAGTTTGGGCGGTGGTTGGCGATGGCGGTTTCCAGATGACCATGGCGGAATTGGCCACCATGGTGCAGGAAAACTTGAAGGTCAACATCGCCATTATCAATAACGGTTATCTGGGAATGGTGCGCCAGTGGCAGGAATTTTTCTACGATCGCAACTACGAAGCCACGCCGCTGCTCAGCCCCAATTTCGTGAAACTGGCGGACGCTTACGGAATTCGCGCCGTAGCCGTGACGCAGCGCTCCGAAGTTGTGCCGACCGTCCAGGCGACGCGCAAGCATAGCGGCCCGGTGCTGATTGATTTCCAGGTGGAACAGGAAGATTCGGTTTATCCCATGGTCGCGGCGGGTGCGTCGTTGCACGAAATGATTCGCCGTCCAAATCCATTAGAGGAGACCGCGACGGACGCGTGAGAAACTTATGCTGAATACATTCGTGGTTTACGTTGAAAATAAGCCGGGCGTGCTGACCCGCGTCGCGTCGCTGTTCCGGCGCCGCGCGTTCAATATAGACTCACTCACCGTGGGACGCACGGAAAAACCAGAAGTCTCGCGCATGACCATCGTGGTGGATGCGGACCGCGATCAGGCGCTGCGCGTCGAAGCCAATCTCTACAAACTCGTCAACGTCTTGTTCGTCGAGAATATTACGGCGAAGCCCGCGATCTCCCGCGACCTCGCTATGATTAAAGTCTCCGCTACTCACGATGCGCGATCACACGTTCTCGAGCTTGCGAACGTTTTTCGCGCGCGCGTGGTTGATCTCGCGCCGGAATCTTTGACCATTGAAATTACAGGTGCGGAAGACAAGATCGATGGGTTGCTCGAAGTTCTGCGTCCCTATGGCGTCCTGGAGATGGTGCGCACGGGTATTGTGGCGATGCGTCGAGGCGGCAGATCAGAAGCTGCGGGTCTTAACGTCCCCGTCGCGAGTGCTCCTGAACCTTCCGTTTCTGACGACAATGTTTCCTACTCTGTTTAACTAAACAAGCCTAAAAAGACAATCCGAGGAGTCCCCAAAATGGACTCCTCCATTGTTAAAATGTATGTTCCGGCGCGAGAGCCGCGCGGCCTCCCTTCGCCTCACGCGATTTCCTGGATCGTTTCAACATGGATCGTGTTGCTAGCCACATCCACTGTTCCTGTTACCTTTACTTTTTTCCCCTCGTACGGACTAGCTTTCTGCGCATCATCCAGAACGTAGGAAGTCTTGGTACCCGCATCGCTTAACACATAAGTGTCCCCATTCTTCAGGATGGTGCCGCTGAAGATTTTCGATTGTGTTTCGGGTTTCTGTTGTACTGAAGCTGGGGTGGCGGCAGCGCGTCCCATCATCGGATTGGCCGAAAGCACCAGAAGTGCGCTGGCCAAAGGAAGCGCGATATTTTTCATAAATCACCTCAAATGGCTGGACACATCCATAGATGCAAGGACGGTGCCAGACTCCACGAATTTAAGTTACTGATAACAGGATAGTTGCTTGCAGGCCCGCGAAGCGCCCTGTGAATTTTCCACCACGACTGGAAGATATCGCGCTACGGACAGCCCGCAGGCTACAGTGTTGTACTTACCACAAATGGTAGTACCCGTCGGTTCGCGTGATTTCCACGCGAATGCCGAAGAGGCGCGAAATTTGCTCCGGCTCAAGCAGGTCTTGCTTGCGCCCGTCCGCCTGAATCCGCCCATTCCGCATCAAAACGACGCGATCGATTTCCGGAATGACGTCGGAGAGGTGGTGCGTCACCAGGACGATTCCGATCCCTGACTGCGCCAGCGCGCGCATAGTTTCGCGAAGTCCGTGTTGCGCGTAAACATCCAGGCTGTTGCTCGGCTCGTCAAAAACCAGCGTTTGCGGATCGTGCACCAGCGCCCTGGCACTCAGGATGCGTTTGGCCTCGCCGGATGACATTTCCGCAACGGGGCGTTCGGCAAGATGCGAGATTCCCAGCCGCTCCAGGACGGCGTCGGCGCGTTTGAGGTGCTCGGGCTCGACGGTCTGATGGTCGAAAATGCGCGTGCTGCTGAAGAAGCCCGAGAGCACGACTTCGCGACCGCTCGTCTCGCTGGTGCAGTCGAGCATCAGATCGTTCGACACGATGCCGAGCACCGAGCGCAGCTCAAAAATGTTCCACCGATCGCGTCCGAGGATCGTCATCGACGAACCTTCCCGGAGGATCGGATAGCACTCGCGCGTAATGGTTTTAATCAGCGTCGACTTGCCGCAGCCATTCGGGCCAAGAATCGCGACATGTTCGCCCGACTCCACGCGAAGGCTGAAGTCATCGAGCGCCACATTATCGCCTCGGATGACGCGTACGTTTTTCAAGTCCACTAGAGCAGGTCCCATCAGATTCGTTTTCTCCCGGCTCAATCATAAACGCTCCCCACGCGTTCCGCTTCTGGAATCGTCAGGCGAATTTACAACTGCCGCGGCGGAATTTCCAAAACGTTACTGGAAGGCTCCAATCGTGCGATGAAATTTGCGCGGGATTAAGTTACAAATACTAATGAGGCACATGATGCGCATCATTTTAAAACTCGCAACCATGGGAATCATCATTTTCGGTGTTTTTCCGTTGTGCTGTTACGGTCAAAGCAGCCAGGATGGTCCCGAACAGATTTTATTTCAATCCGCGAATCGTGAACGCGCCGCGCGTGGTTTGTCTACGCTCAAGTGGAACGCCCCACTCGCCGAAGCGGCCCGGCGGCACGCTGTCCTGCTGGCACAGCGGAATGCGCTTTCGCATCAGTTTCCCGGCGAGCCGGATATGGCAAGCCGGGCTGCGCGCGAGGGCGCACGTTTCAGCTCGATTGCCGAAAACGTCGCGCTGGGGCCCAGCGCCAGGAGCCTGCACGAGCAGTGGATGAAGTCGCCGCCGCACCGCGCCAATCTGCTTGACCCGCAAATGAATTCCGTGGGCATTGCCATTGCCCAGCGCGGCGAAACGCTGTTTGCCGTCGAGGATTTTTCCGAAAGCGTGGGTGATTTATCTGTGCTGGAGCAGGAAAAAGTGGTTCAGAGGCAGCTGCAATCGCGTGGACTGCGCATACTGGATTACACGACTGACGCGCGGCGATCCTGCGTTCTCGACAATGGCTATGCCGGGGATCATCGGCCTTCTTTCGTCCTGCACTACGCGACGCCAAGTCTCGACACTCTTCCCGAAATGCTGGTGAAGAGAATCGAGGGCGGTCGTTATCAGGGCGCCGCAGTGGGCGCCTGCCCGAGCGACGCCAAGTTTGGTTTTTCCAGTTATCGTGTCGCGGTTTTGCTTTACGAGTTGCCGGACAAATCGAATCCACGCCAATAATGTTTCAATTTTATCGGTTCGGCCTGCAAATTACACTTCCAGGCGTTTCCGAGCGCTAATTTAATAGCGCCTCTCGATTTCCCCTGGAATCTGCCGCGGCCTACGCCTCGAACACACTATTACTTTTCCGAATGCAAAACATTCGCGCAGTCAAGTACACATTTCTGATTGCTGAAAGAGAAACTATGAATTGGACGCAGAAGTTAACAAAACATTAAAGTACGCGCGCTGGGTCGGGTCTGCATTGCAATTTGGGTAAAGCGGCCTGCCGGCGGAAAGCGAGAAAAAAGAATAATGATCAAAAATATATGGGTGTGTTTAGGCATGTTGGCAATGGCATTGGGGATTGTGG
>JAOAPW010000389.1 GCA_025463105.1 Candidatus Acidiferrum typicum
GACTCAGCATACCGGTCATACATTCGGAACATCTCGGCGGCAAACAACGTGGCTTCGTCTCCGCCGGTTCCCGCCCGAATTTCGACAATTACGTTTTTCTCGTCGTTCGGATCTTTCGGCAGCAGCAGAACCTTCAGTTCTTCTTCAATTAGGGAAACCCTTGGCTCCAGCTTTGCCAGTTCCTCCTGAGCGTACGCTCGCATCTCAGGATCCGTCTCGTCCGCAACCACGGCCTTGCTCTCAGCGATCCCCTTTGTCAGGTCTTTATATTCACGATACTTCTCGACGATCGACGAGATTTCGCTGTGCGCCTTGGCGGTCTTCTGGTACTTCGCCGAGTCGTTGGTGATCTCCGGCGAGGCGAGGGCCTGCGTCAGTTCATCGTAGCGTATTTCGATTTGGTCTAGGCGCTCAAACATAGTTGTCAGTGGCCAGTTGTCTGTGGCCAGCCTCTTTCATAGATTTTGTTTTACTTGGATGAGAAATGCGAGGGATTTTTGCGGGGAGCCCGCTAGGCGATAACTAGCTCGCCGCCACGTTCTTTTTCAAGCAGCATGGCCTGGTCCAGCGCGGTTATGGCGCACACGGCTTGTTCGTCCGTTGGGGGTCTGGTCGTGATCCGCTGCAGCCAGAGTCCCGGCGCAGTCATTACTGCAAACAAAGACTTCCTGTGCTTGGACGCGTATCGAATGATCTCGTATGCCACGCCGGTGATCACCGGTAGCAGCGCGATGCGAATCGCAAACCGCGCCCAGAAAGTCGTCACCGGAACCAGCATGTAAACGAAGATTGAGATGATCATCACCGTCATTAGGAAGCTGGTGCCGCAGCGCGGATGGAAAGTCGAATATTTCTGCACGGTCGCCGTTTCAAGCGAATCACCATTCTCGAACGCAAAAACTGTCTTGTGTTCCGCGCCATGATACTGATACACGCGGCGGATGTCCCGCAGCAGCGACGTTCCCCAGATAAAAAATAAGAACAGGGCCAGCCGGATCAGGCCATCCACCAGATTGAACATGATCTGCCCGCTCAAGGCCGGATGCGACTTCTTCAGTTCGGTCGTGGCCAGCAACGGCAAATACTTGTACATGAAGATGAAGAAGCCGACGGAAAATAGGATGTTCACCGTCGCGATCCAACCGTTAATTTCAAATTTCTTCTTGGGAGCGGCCTCTCCCATGCCTTGCTGCAGTTCGTCGAGCGCAACGTTGGCAGAAAACTTCAGGGCACGGAAACCAAGCGCCATCGCATGTCCCAGCGTCATCACGCCCCGAAGTACGGGCCACGCCATCCACTTATGTTTTTCTGAAAGCCGTTCCAGCGGTTCGCTGTGGGTCGAGAGTTCACCGGACGGTTTGCGGCAGGTGATCGCCCAGGCATGAGGGCTACGCATCATAACGCCTTCGAGCACGGCCTGGCCGCCAACCAGCGTCTCCTCGCCGCCTTCGAGCGCGGGCAAAAGCTGCACGGCTACAAGGAATCGCCACAATGTCCGGAGAAACTTCATAAAGATTGGATGATCGATAGACGACATCGTTCCATTCAATAGGGTATCACACGCCGAAGCGTGCTCCTCATGGCGCAAGTACACTGGAAACAGCAACTTAGATGAACGGAATGCGCAAATTTGCCGAGACTGCCGATCGGATCGCCGCAACCACCAAGAAGCTGGAGAAGACGGCGCTGCTGGCCGGCTATCTCAAATCGATTCCACCCGACGAGGCTCCCATCGCTGCGATCTTTTTCTCGGGACGTCCCTTTCCCATGTGGGAGGAAACTACGTTGCAGGTCGGCGGATCACTTCTTTGGCGCTTAGTTCAAGAGCTCTCCGAAAAAACTGAGGAGGAACTTACCGCCGCCTACCGCAAATTCGGCGACCTGGGCGCCGTTGCCGGAGCGGTGCTGCTAGACAACAACGATCCATGTAGCGGCGGGCGTCCTCGCCCGCCAAGCGAGGTACAACAAATCTTCCGCCAGATCGCCGCGGCACGGGGACCGATCGCCAAGGGAACGCTCGTTCGCGAACTGCTCCAGCAAATAACACCGCGGGAAGCCAAGTACATCATAAAGATCATGACTGGTGACCTGCGCATCGGCCTAAAGGAGAGTCTGGTCGAAGAAGCCATTGCCAAAGCTTATGGAGCAACTCCGGGCGAGGGCAAACTGGATGGCAAAGTCAAACTTAAAGAGGTCCAGCGCGCGAATATGCTCTTGGGCGACATCGGCGAAACACTTCGCCTTGCCGCAGATAACCGGCTCGGTGAAGCGAAGATGCGGCTGTTTCATCCGATTGGATTCATGCTTGCCAGCCCTGCCGAATCTGCGGAAGACGCACTAACCTACTTCCAAAACGCCTGGGTAGAGGACAAGTACGACGGAATTCGCGCGCAGGCGCATTGCTCGGGAGACACGGTCCGCTTCTTCTCGCGTACACGGGACGAAATCACTGAATCGTTTCCTGAGCTGCCCGATGCACTGGCGGGACTTCCGCAAGACGCGATTCTCGATGGAGAAATCGTGGCCTGGAGTTATCTCGTGGGCGACGAGGTCGTGCGCGATCCCGAGAACGTGGAGCGACAGGCGTCCTCGCCCATCCCACGTGCACTGCCTTTCAGCGCCTTACAGCAGAGGTTAGGTCGCAAGAAGGTCAGCGACGATCTGATGCGGCAGGTCCCAGTGGCTTATATCGTCTTTGACGTGCTGTATGCGGGTGGAGAACTGCTCATCGATCGTCCTCTGCGGGAAAGAGCCAAACTTTTAGATGAGTTACTGGCATCTCAAAAGCGTCTTCACCACAGAGACACAGGGACGCAGAGAAGGCGACGGATTTCCTCTGCGGATGCGCAGGGAAGATTGGGACTCATTGCGGAGCGCCAAACATCGGAAGAACAATTTGTGACGCCACAGATAATCCGCGCCGGTGTGTTTCAAGCCTCCTCACCTGACGAACTCAACCAGCTCTTCGACGCTGCCCAGACCCGCGGCAACGAAGGCCTGATGATCAAAGATCCGGAATCGCCTTACACACCCGGACGCAGAGGCAAGTCGTGGCTGAAGCTGAAGCGCGAGCTGGCAACCCTCGACGTGGTGGTCACCGCTGCCGAGTACGGACACGGCAAGCGCATCGGTGTGCTGAGCGATTACACATTCGCTGTCCGCGATGGCGACCGTCTGCTGAATATCGGCAAGGCCTACTCCGGCCTGACCGACGTCGAGATCGCCGAGATGACGAGGTGGTTTCTCGAGCACACCATCGATGACCAGGGCTTCCGCCGCCTGGTCGAGCCAAAAATTGTGCTCGAGGTTGCGTTCAACAACATCATGAAGTCAGATCGCCACAA
>JAOAPW010000022.1 GCA_025463105.1 Candidatus Acidiferrum typicum
CCGACATGTCGTGCAGATCTTCGGGCACGGCCGGCATCTCTTTCGGGCTGCCCTCGATCGTGATCATGGTGACTTCCACGGCGCCTTGCCGCAACGCTTCGCGCGCGCAGTCGATCGCGGTGTTTCCACCGCCGATGACGGCGACGCGAGCGCCCAGCTTGACCTTGGATGTTCCCATGCCGATGTCGCGAAGAAATGGAAGTCCGAAAATCACGCCATTCTTGTCTTCGCCGTCGGCTCGCGCGCTGTTGGGATCGGTAAGACCCACGGCCAGCACCACAGCGTCATAGTTCTTCTTCAAATCATCCCAGGTGACGTCCTTGCCGACTTCGACATTGGTCTTGACCTTGATGCCAAGTTCGACGAGGCGTTCGATTTCGCGGTCGAGGACGTGTGCGGGAAGAACCCAGTCCGGAATGCCGCCGCGATTGAGTCCGCCCGCTTTCGGCGACTTCTCAAGAATGGTAACTTCGTAGCCCAAGCGCGCCAGTTGATACGCGGCGCTATGGCCGGCGGGACCTGAGCCCACAACAGCGACTTTCTTTCCGTTGGGCGCGCCAGCCTTGACTACGTCGCGGGCCAGGGCCTGCCCGAGGTCGCCGAGAAATCGCTCAACCGCGCGAATCGAGATAGCTTCATCGTATTGGCCGCGGTTACAGGCTTGCTCGCAAGGGTGGTAACACACGCGTCCTGTAACCGACGGGAAAGGCATGTCTTCCTTGATGAGCGCGTAGGCATCGAGATACTTGCCGCGCTTCACGAGGTCAAGATAGCCCTGGATTTTTTCGTTGGTGCCACATGCGTTGTTGCAGGGCGGCAACTTGTCCCGGTACACGGGCCGAATCGCGCGCCAGTTGCCGGTGGGAAACAGGTCCTGTCCCTTATCTTGCGACGGCGCGGGCGTGATGCCGGCAAACGGGACGTTCAGCCATTCGGGGATATGTGTGCCTTTAGTCGACATAAGAGTCCTTTTTTAGGCTGCCACTGGTTTCAGCGGCATGATATGCAATTCGTCTAAAGCCAGTTGGAACGCTTTCTTGTTCGCAATCATGGGCTCCATCGTTTCCATCTTGACGATGCCCGTGGCCTTGACCACCGCGGCGATGAGCGGAGCGGCGATGTCCGGGGCAACCAGCTTGCTTCGCTCGGCCGCGCCTTCTGTCGACAAACGGTCCAGGCCAAGTTCGCCGAGCCGGTAATAAAGCCATTTGTGATCGGCCAGCTTTGCTGCGTCAACGCAGACAAGTTGCGCGAGGCGTTCGGCGCCCGGCACGAACCGGATCATGTATTCAGGCGTGTAGTGAGTATTGATGATCAGCGTCCCGCCCGGCGGCATTCCGCGCATGTAGTCCCAGCCCTTCACCATGGTTCCCTCGACCAGGACGACGATATTGGGATGCTCGTTTTCGTATGTGAGAGCGTTTTCAATCACTGTGTCGCTTACGCGGCAATATTTGCGGGTCGGGGCATTGGTACGGTCCGGATTGTCCACGTAATTTTCCATCGCCTGAGAGAACTTGCCTTCATTGCGGGCGCAAGCGGCGACGGAATTGACGATATCGCGGCCTTCCTTGTCCATGATGATGCCGCGCGTCCAGACTGTGAGTTCGGTGTAACTCATATGCGTCCCTCGTTATTTTTCAGATCCGCCGGTGCACTGTTCGCAGCGGATTCCGGGGTTGTTACGAGATTGCGCTCAAAATTTTTATTCTCTGCCTGCTGTGCTGTTCAGTGACTTCGGATTGCCTCGCTCGGAATCGAGAACAGCCAGGAAATCGCTTCGCAAGACCTTCAGTGGAGCGACACGCGCACCGCTTTGAAATTCCGCAATAGCCAAAAGCGCCGCCTTCTTGCACAGGCTCTCAATATCGGCGCCTGTGACCCCATCCATCCGGCGAGAAAAATCGTCGAAATCGACGTCGGGTGAGAGCGGCACACGCTTGCAGCAGAGCCTCAAAATGGCCGCTCGATCGGCAGCGTCTGGTTTTGCGAATTGGAGTATATAGTCGAAGCGTCCGCTCCGCAACAATGCCGGCTCTACGCGCTCAGGACGATTTGAAGCCGCCAAAAGAATCACGCCTTTGACGTCCCGCAGATTATCAATCTCTCTTAGAAGCTGGCTGAGAATTCTTTGATAGGCGTCTGTACCCATCTGATCGGGGCCGAATTTAGGTGCGACTGCATCGATGGTGTCGAAAAAAAGGATGCAAGGCGCGGCGCGTCTGGCCTTTTTGAAAACTTCTCGCAGCGCCCGCTCGGATTCGCCCAGCCATTTCGAGTAAAGTTGCGGGCCATCAATAGCGATGAGCGGAACCTGCTTTTCACCGGAAAGCGCTCGCGCCATCGCGGTTTTTCCTGTGCCCGACGGTCCGACCAGCAGAATGCCTCGCGGCGGCGCCAGTCCCACCTGCTCGTAGATATCGTCGTGCATGTGTGAATGCTCGAATACAGCGTCGAGCAATCGTTTCACTTCGCTCAAGCCGCCGAGGTTTGCAAAAGTCGTGGAGCTTTTTTCGATGAAAAATTCGCGCGTCGCGCTGGGCTCAACTTCCTTCAACCCTGCTACAAAATCTTCGCGCGTAACTTGCAGCGCGCCGAGTTCAGCGGATACGTTCCCGTCGGTCTCCAGTGGAACGGCAGCGAGGAAACCGCGCAACGCAATCATTCCGACTTCCTGGCACAGCGCTTCCAGATCGGCGCCCACGAAGCCGTGGGAATGCTCGGCGATTTCCTGAAGATTTACGTCATCGGCGAGAGGCATAGAGCGCGTGTGGATCTTGAGGATTTGCAGCCGCGCCTGAACATTTGGCACGCCAATTTCGATTTCGCGATCGAAGCGTCCGGGACGCCGCAGCGCCGGGTCCAGCACCTCCGGAATATTGGTTGCGCCGATCACGATTACCTGGCCGCGCGATACAAAACCGTCCATCAAGCTGAGAAGCTGCGCAACGACGCGCTTTTCGACTTCGCCAACGACTTCGGCGCGTTTGGGAGCCACCGCATCAATTTCATCAATAAATAGGATCGCCGGAGCGTGCCGCGCCGCTTCTTCAAAAACTTCGCGCAGCTTGGCTTCGCTCTCGCCGTAGAATTTCCGCATGATTTCTGGGCCGTTAAGATGAATGAAGTGCACGCGGCTTTCGGCGGCTACTGCGCGGGCCAGCAAAGTCTTGCCCGTCCCTGGCGGACCGTACAAGAGCACGCCCTTTGGCGCGAGGATTCCCAGGCGCTCGAAAATGCGAGGGTGCTTCAGCGGTAGCTCGACAATTTCGCGAACGCGCGCCACTTCGCGCTGCAACCCGCCGATATCTTCGTAAGACACCGCGGGAGCGCGCACCGTGGTCTGCTCGCCTTCCACGACACGAATGTCGGTGCGCTTCCCGATGACCACTGGTCCCGAGGGAATCGTGCGCACGACCTGAAAATTCACCGCTTTGGCAAACGTCGGCACGCGCACGACGCAGCCCGCGACTACCGGAACGCCCTCGAGATCTTCGAGCATCTGCTGAGGCGCAATGACGGCCGGTGCGGCGCCCACCCACAAGGGAGAAAATCGGACGGCCACGGCCTGGTCGTATTCGATCGGGGTTACCGTCACCTGCTCTTGCAATCCAGTGCTGCAATTGCTGCGGCATGTGCCGTCGATTTGCACCATGCCTTCGAGGCCTTCGTCTGAAACCTCGGCGCGCGCAACGGCAATGGTGCCGCCGGTAATTTTCAGGACGTCACCCGCATGAGCGCCGACGCGCTTCAGGTCGCTGGGCGCGAGGCGCGCGATGGCATGTCCGATGTCCTCAACACGCGCTTCCGCAACTCGCAATGTGAGCGTTGTGGCAACAGCGGATGAGGTAAATTCCGTCATGGCGCCGTTTGCAATCTGCTTTGCACCTGGCGCGCGAATCCGTCGAAAAGCGCTACCAGTCGTTTCTTCTCTGGGTGATCGGGTTCGGCAGGCGCGAAAGCCACGCGGGTCGAATCATTTCCAATATCAGTTAATTTGACGGTGCCCAGGTTGGTGTGCTCGATGGCCCAGCCATCGGCTTTGGCGGAGGTAACAGCCATGCTCAAAGTAACCTTATCGCTTTCCCACGGCACGACTATGGCGTGCAAGCTGCCGTGTACGGCGGCATATTCCTCAATCGCGCGGGAAATCACGCGCGGAGAGCCGGAAACCGTGAACTCGATAATTTCTTCGCTCATGGTCAATCTATGTTACACTGGCCCAGTGATCGAACCAGTTGAGAAAGACAAATTAGCACCCACGCGCCAGAGTGTCAACCGCTTTTCTCCAGCTTCCGCCAGCAAAACCAGCGTCATCGAGCCGATCAAGAAGACTCGCATCGCGGAAGAAGTCGCCGACCGCATCCGCACATTAATTCTGAACGGCACGTTTTCGCAAGGTCAACCACTGCCCTCGGAACGCGTCCTCACCGAACAATTCGGTGTCAGCCGCGGATCGATCCGCGACGCGCTGCGCATGCTGGAGACGATTGGACTGATCGAGACGCAACATGGGCGAGGCACGTTTCCCCGCGAGCTGACGGTCGACCGCCTGGTCGCTCCATTGGCCTCCATGATGACCTTCCAGCATGAACTGCAGGACGAACTGATGGACGTTCGCCGGATGTTTGAGCCCGCCGTCGCGCGAGTTGCAGCCGCGCGCGCAACCGATGAAGATTTCGCCGATCTGCAACGAATTATTGACGCGCAGCAGCGAAAATTGAAAAAAGGGCAATCTGCCATAGTCGACGACACGGAGTTTCATGCCGCGCTGGCGCGATCCACGCGCAATCGAGTGGTCGTCAGCCTCATGGCCACGCTGAACGATCTGCTGGTGGAATCGCGCAAGCTGACATTAAAGCAGAAGGGGCGTCCGGCGAAATCCATCGAGGGACACGAAGCCGTAGTTGCTGCGCTGCGCCGGCGAGATGCCGAAGCCGCGGCGCGTGCGATGTACACACACATCGATCAGATCGCCGATTTGCAATCGCATGCCGCTGAGCTTGCCGATGACTCGGGCCGCTCGTGAGAGACGCGATCTATGAATGAGAGATTGCAGGCGCAGGTCGAGAATTATCTCTCCCACCTCGACGGCTTGATACGCCGCGGACGCCAACTTCGCGAGACCTTATCTAAAGATCCCTCCAGTAAATCAATCATCGCCGCATTGCGTGTCTGGCAGGAAGATTGCGGCATAACGATCAATCAATTGTCTGGAGGCAGCAAGGCTCACTGGCTTGCGCGGTCGTTCAGCGAAGCTTTTCTTATGCGCTCAACAGATGGCCATGCAGTCGAAGGCGCGGCGCCGGACGAAATCGTCAAGCGGCTTATTAACGTTCTGGAACAAGCCGTAGCCTCGCTCACTGGAACAGACGATGGCCCGGTGATTTCTGCATCGACACAGGCGCCAGTTCCCCACCGTTTCGATTTCGTTCACAATGTCGAGCTTCGTCCGGTGCTCGAGCAGGCCTACAACGAGAGCAAGCGCGCGATCGAGCAGGCGGAATATGACTTGGCGCTGCGCACTTCCTGCGGAATCCTGGAAGCCATTGTCACCGACGCGATGGAACACAAGGGTGCGGCCGCGCTGACCGCCTCGGACGCGCCTGCGGGAAAGATCGCAGATTGGCCTTTTGAAATGCGCCTGGCCGTCGCAGAGCGAGCAGGGCTGATTCGCGGCGGATGCGCTCGACTCCCGGCAGTCGCGAGGAAGTATCGGGATCTCGACGATTCCGACCACGAAAGCGGCTCGATGGTGACGATTACGGAGCGGGATGCGCGAACGACCGGGCAAGTTCTGAAGGTTGTGATGAGAGATTTGGACCCCGGGCGGTAGCTTTGCATCGTCCGCCTTCACGCCGGTGTTTCAGTAGCACAGGCTTCAGCCTGTGTGGTTTTGACGCTTGACGATCACAACAGAACACAGGCTGAAGCCTGTGCTACTCCAGCGGTTCCACCTTCACAAGTATTCCCGCATGAACCAGTGGCACCCAAATTTTCGGCGAGGCTCCCGAATCGTCAATTTTAATATCGCGGATCTCGCCGCCGAGTGTAGGCAGCATATATTCCAGCCATTCGCCGGTTTTGGGGTTTAGGCGGTAGACGTAATCCGTGCTCATTCCGCCTGACCAGACGTCTCCATTTTTGTCGCGTGCCGCGCGATAGATGCCGCTCCACGGAGTCGGAGGCCGCCACTCCTTGATCTCCTTGCTCTGCGGGTCGAACATGCCCAATTGACTCGCCATCCATTCTCCAAACCAGAAATTTCCATCGGAATCGATTGATCCTCGGCGTGGTGCCGCAGCGGGAGTGGGCGTGGGATACATATTTACATTTCCAGTGGTGTGATCGAGGACTGCGATCGTGCTCCCCTCGATGTCGCAATAAATCGGATCGCCATTTGCGGCAATGGCGCTGCCGTAGATTTTGTGAGTCTTCTCGGACGTCACAAAATTTTCATCGACACCAAAATAAAAAACACGATTCGGGCCTTTATATTGCCCGCTACCGGGAGGAAACGTGTTGAATACTTTTACATCTCCTGTTGTGGGATCGAGCTCGAACATCTTGCCGGTACTGTTGCTGTAGAACCACACCATTCCGTTCGGTCCGACATTGCCCTGCGTGCAGCTGGCATGATCGTCGTTGTATTCCGCGGGAGCGCTCCAGGTTTGAAACTTCTCAGTTTTGACGTCAAACTTCGTCACGGAGCATCCCTGGTAACCCCTGGGCAGCCATGGATTCCCCTGTTTATCGAGTTCAATCGTCAAATTATTCGCAGTGAGGCCCGGCTTGAGCGTGGGCACCTTCCATTCCTTGAACTGACCGGTGCGTGGATCGAGCCTGCCGATATCAAGAGTCTGGAAATCGTCGTACCAGACCATCTGGTCGGGGTCGATTGCCAGATCGTGAGGTGAGCTCCCCTTGCGTGGGACTTCATACGCGGTGATCACCACTTTGGTGTCTCGTCCACGGGGCCGCGGAAAAGTCTTGAGCTCGTAGGGCCAGGTAGTCCTGTCGCCACTCAAATTGATGGAAGCTAAATATTTCGCCAGCTCGGGATCGGACGGAACTTCCTTTGGTGGAAACGGCGGAGGCATAGGGTGATTGAAAGTGCTGCTGGATTGCCATTGATTCTGCATGCGAAGCAGCGCGACCATCCAACTCTCCGCGTCATATGTGCTTTTCGCGACTTTATCCAGCGAGTGGCACTGATCGCAGTGAAACAGAGCTCTTTTCTGTTTTTCGTTTCCGGGAATACTCATCATCCACTCCGCGCCGGTAAGCTGCGACGCGAGATCCTTGGCTTTTACTAGCTTGATATCGGCACGAGTTGCTTTGTCAGGTTTTATCTCTGCCGCAGCTTGTCCAGCGAGTTCGTAGCCGACCGCTCGAATGGACAATGAATATTTGCCTGGCTGGAGTTTCCCTGGCGGGAAGGCGTAACGGCCCTGCTCATCGCTGATTACCGTAACCGTTATGTTCGCGCCCTCGGGCCGGGCAGTAACGAGGACGCCTTCCATGTGTCCTTCAGCGTCTGACGTCACGACCCCCGACAATGCCGCAGCAGGCTGCTCTTTGGAAGACGCAGGCAACACGCCTACGAGAGCGATAAGTCCCAACAACAATGTTCCCTTTACCGACATCCTGCTGCCCCCATTTGAAGCCAAGAAGATTTCATCGTCCAAATGAATCTTCTAATTTGAATTTCCCAGAGTGGCAAAGCGTACGCCCGCCTCCCTGCCTGGTCAAGCGCGTAAAAACAACCTAATGAGAGATTTCTTCCAGCGCCAAACCTTTGGTGCGTGGCCCGAAGATGCCGATGGACAGCACAACCATCAGCATGCTTGTCGCGATGAATGCGAAAACGCCTTTGGTGCCGAAGTTCTGAAGAAAAAACGCAATCATGAAGCTTGTGAATATTGTCGAGAGGCGGCTCCAGGAATAAACGAACCCAATCGCGCGAGCGCGGATGCGAGTCGGGAAAAGTTCGGCTTGATAGGCATGCAGGGAGTAAGACAGCAGATTATTGGAAAGCGTGATGAACATTCCGCAGACGATCAGCAACACCGTCGTCGATTGCCGGGCGAATAGCAGACCGAAGCAAGCCGTGCCAATCGCGGCGCTGACAACTTGCCATTTGCGTTCATATTTGTCGGCAATTAACGCGCAGAGCAGCGGACCAATCGGATAGATAACCGCAATGATGGCCGAATACTGCAGGCTGTTGGTAACGTTAGCGCCCTTGGAAGCCATCAGCGCGGGCACCCAATTGCCGAATCCATAGAAGCCGATCGTTTGGAAAAAATTGAAAACCACCAGCATCAGAGTTCGCCGGCCGTAGGGCGCCACCCATATTTCGGAAAACTTTCCCATCCCTCCTTCTTCCGAAGGTCCGACAACGGGCTCGCTGAGCGGGTGGCCGATTTCAGCTTCGACTCGGGCTTCGATTTTGGAAATTGCCGCATCGGCTTCTTCCAGCCTGTCTTTTTGAGCCAACCAGCGCGGCGATTCAGGAATACTTCGGCGGATAAACCAGATCGCGATTGCGCCGAGCGAACCCAGAAAAACCACCCAGCGCCATCCGGCAACTCCGAAAGGAGAACGAGGAACCAGAATCCAGGAAACCATGGCGACGAATGGGATCGCTAGAAACTGAACTGACTGATTGACGGCAAACGCGCGACCGCGGAGGCGCTTGGGCGCAAGCTCGGAAATATACGCATCGATCGTCACTAACTCAACGCCGATGCCGAGCCCCGAGATGAATCGCCATAGATCGACGCCGACGTTTGTGTGCTGCAAGCCCATGGCGATGCTCGCCGCGGTGTACCAGAGCAGCGAATAAGTAAAAATTGTGCGCCGTCCAAAGCGGTCCGCCACCGAGCCGAATACGATTGTCCCAACAAAAAGTCCGGCGAAAGTAGCGGCAGCGAAGGAAGCCTGATCGGTAAGTCCGAACAAACCTTTTTCTCCGGCTCGAAAAACGCCGCTTGAAAGCAGTCCCGGACTCAAATACGCAGTTTGAAACAGATCGTACATTTCAAATGCGGCTCCGAGGGAAAGCAAAACAATGAGGCGCCAGAATTCCCAGCAGGATGGCAGACGGTCAACACGCGCCGTGATTTCCGCTGCGTTACCCGGAGGCACGGCTTGCTCCCATCGAAGTTGCGCAGCTATTTGTTGAGGTGGAGCGACTAAAAAATTCCCGAGCGGCCTTTTGCAAGCGTTTCTCCCGGCAATTCAATATTCAGCTGGTGCAGATCCGTGGCCTGCAATTCCTGGAGCCTTTGTGCGGCGTCGAGAAATCTTTGCGATTCCGAAGATGAAATAATTCCTTCGGTGAGGATCTGAAATTTGCGAATGTAGTCAGCGCGACCGAATGGTTTGGCGCCCAATGGATGGGCATTGGCAACGGCCAATTGGTCTTCGATTCGCGATCCATCCTTGAACAAAATTTCCACGCGTCCACCAAAAGCTTTTTGGGCGGGATCGATCGCATGATAGCGGCGCGTCCACTCTTCATCTTCGCGAGTTTCGATGCTGCGCCTGAGACGAATTGTCTCCGGGCGCCTTGCGCGTTCCGGCGTGTAACTCTCGACGTGATGCCAGCGGCCATCCTCGAGAGCGACGGCGAAGATGTACATGATGGAATGATCCAGAGTTTCGCGGCTGGCTTTCGGATCGAACTTTTGCGGATCGTTCGCGCCCGTACCGATCACGCTGTGTGTGTGATGGCTGGTATGGATGATTATTTTTTCAATTTGCGAAAGATCCGAAATTTTATCTCGCATGCGAAAAGCCAGATCTATCAACGCCTGGGCCTGATATTCGGCGCTATGCTCTTTGGTAAAACTTTCGAGTATCGCGCGCTTGGGTTCACCCGGCGCGGGAAGCGGCACGTCGTATTGTGCCTCCGGTCCGTCCAGCATCCATGCGATCACGCTATCTTCGCCTTCATAGATCGGGCTAGGCGATCCCTCCCCGCGCATCGCGCGATCTACCGATTCGATCGCCAATTTTCCGGAATGCGCTGGAGCGAATGCTTTCCAACTGCTGATTTCGCCTTTGCGT
>JAOAPW010000046.1 GCA_025463105.1 Candidatus Acidiferrum typicum
GTGACAGTTGTCTTGATGTCGCCGACAAGCCCGAGATCAACGACTGTGCGGCGGCCAATGTGTTTGGGATTTTTGTCGATCTGAACTTTCTTGACGCGATCGCCGGGGAGGAATTCCGAGAAGGGAAAATCCGTGCTGAGCATGAGCAGGAGTTCGGCCTCATGAATTGCGGCGTAGGCCCCGCCGTAACCGAGTAAACCAGTCATGCCAACCGCGTTGGGATTGTCGTGTTCCAGCCACTGCTTGCCGCGGAAGGAATATCCTACGGGGGCGTTCAATCTCTCGGCCAGTTGGAGCACCTCATCGCGGGCATCTCTGCAGCCATCGCCACCGAAGATCGCCACCGTTTTCGCATCGTCGATCATCTTCACAAGCTGATTGAGGTCCGCGTCGGAAGGGCGGAAAACAGGCGGGCCCGGGATTCTGATCTCGGTCGAGTGAGTGGTCGCATCAGCCGACGCGACGTCACCCGGAATGGAGATTACGGTGGGCCCCTTCTCCGTGACAGCGGTAAGAATCGCGGTATTAATGATGGCCCGCGCTTGCTCAGGATTGATGAGGCGCCCGGTATAGAGGGATGCGGCTTCGAAGAACTTGTAAGGATTAAGTTCCTCGAGGGCGGCTGTGTCCATCACGTTCGTCTCTACGTCGCCAGCTATAGCGATAATCGGAGCTCCCTCTTTGCGCGCATCCATCAGTCCATTGAACAAATGGACGACGCCGGGGCCGGCGGTTCCGCACACCACCACCGGATTACCGGTCAAGTAAGCCTCGGCGACAGCGGCAAAAACTCCGTACTCTTCGTGGCGGACGTGGATGAACTCGATCTTGCCATTACGGCGCAGCGCGTCGATGACAGGATTGAGAGCATCTCCAACAATGCCATAGCAGCGTTTAACGCCGGCGTTCTCAAGCATCTCCCACAAGACGTCCGCAACTTTTCGCGACATAGCAGGTCCCCTTTCTTGCATAAAATCCCGATTTTACGCTCCAGACTCGGCTTCGAGCTTCGTGTCTATGTGATGCGACCGCAATTAAATGGTGTGCATTTCGGTCTACGTTAGAGCTTATTGAGCCCATCTAAGGCGGCTACTTTGTAAGCTTCGGCGAGTGTGGGATAGTTGAAGACCATGTCCCGGAAATATTCCACCGACCCGCCATAGAAGAGCACGGCTTGGCCGATATGGATGATTTCTGTCGCGCGCTGCCCTAAGGCGTGCACGCCAAGCAGCTTGCGCGTTTCTGGATCAAAAAGCAGTTTCAGCATTCCGGTCTCGTCGCCGAGCATCATGCTCTTGGCAAGCTCGGGGTACTTCGCAATCCCCACCTCGTAGGGAACTCTATTCGCCGTCAGAGTTTCCTCGGTCTGGCCAACCATGGAGATTTCTGGGATGGTGTAAATCCCGTAAGGAAAAAGTTCGGGCATGTGTTCAAAGGGAATTCCGAACATATGGCACGCGGCCAGGCGTCCCTGTTCCATTGAGGTGCTTGCAAGAGCAGGGAATCCGATGACGTCGCCGGCTGCGTAAATGTGCGGAACATCCGTCTGAAAAAACTGATTCACTTTGAGCCTGCCGCGCAAATCCGCCACCAAACCGGCAGCTTCCAGATGAATCTGATCACCATTGGCCTGGCGGCCCACTGCATAAACGAGCGCGTCGCCACGGACTTTCTTGCCGCTTTCCAGTTCCGCAAAAACATAATCGCGCACCGGATCGATGCCGACGTGTGTCACCTTTTCCGCCAACCGAAACGTAACACCGAGCTGGCGCAAGTGGTAAGACAGCGCCTCAACGATTTGCCGATCGACGAATTCCAAGACCACTGGCCGCTGGTCGATCACCGTAACCTTGGCACCCAATGCAGCCATAAAGGATGCGTACTCGAGGCCGACCACTCCGGCTCCCACTACAATTATTTCTTTCGGCAGACCTCCCAGGTCGGCAAGATGATCTGTATCCACAATGCGATGGTTATCAAAGGGAATCTCTGGGCTGTGCGCAGGTCGCGTACCGCAAGCGATCAGTATCTTCGCCCCTTCGACTCTAATCCCTTCGCCGTCGCCTTGAACTTCCAGTGCATGCGAATCCAGGAGACGCGCACTGCCTTGAAGGATGGCAATCCCGTTGTGCTTCAGCTGCGCTCGAATTACCTCAGTCTCTCGCGCAACAATGGCCTTCACACGGGAGGCGACATCCTGGACAGAAATATCGACACGACTTCGAGACTCACTGCCGTACAGGGCTTTTACTGCAAAGCCGGTAAGCTGAAAGATGGCCTCGCGTATTGTCTTGCTGGGGATTGTGCCGGTATGGACGGAGACGCCTCCAATCATGACGGCGCGGTCGATGATGGCGACGCGCTTGCGAGCTTTCGCTGCCGCGATGGCGGCCTTCTGGCCCGCTGGGCCACTGCCGATCACGACAAGGTCATATTCGGATTCACTCATCTTAAGACCTTTGATTCACAATGATTGCTCGGCCTTGTCGATAATTCCTCTGTTTGTTGCTCCTGCCATGACTTCCTCAATACCTGATGTGCAGAACGGGGATCATGTAGAAAACCAGGATCAAGAAGAAGGCCACAACGAACGCGATGCCGCCAAGCCACGCGAAGACGAACGTGCGGTCGCTGGTGCCAGGCGGAGGCGCGGAAATACCAACAACGTCATGGAGTCCTCGGAATAATTGTGCGAGGAATTTGATCATGGCGGCCTCCGGGCAGCTTGAGTGAGTCGCTCACCGTAATTTTTGGCAGCACGACGCCCCGTGATAGTAAGGTCCTGAATCTCAACGAAATTGGAACTCGGCAGACGCCGACTACCTTTCTTTAGCCGTTACGTCCCACGTAATCCACTTCAGATCCAAGACAAAAATCGCGTAAAAGACCGGAACCAGGAGCAAAGTGATGAAGGTAGCGACCGCGAGCCCGCCGATTTGGGCATAGCACAAAGGTTTCCAGAGCGGGCCACCTTCGAGTGCGAGTGGAAATAAAGCAAGGATCGTCGCGCTCACGGTGATCAGCACGGGTCGAATGCGCTCAATTCCGGCATCCGGAAGAGCACGCTCCAGCGGTTCACCCTTTTCGTGCATCTCTTCGATGAAGTCGAACAGCACGATGACATGGCTTACGATAACTCCGATGAGGCTCGCTACGCCAAGGAATGCCATGAAACCGAAGGGAGTACCCATGATCGCCAGAGCGATCAACGCTCCAATCGCTCCGTAGGGTGCGGCTGCAAACACAAGCAAGGGCTTGACGGCATTCTTGAATTGCACGAGCAAAGCCAGGTAGATGCCAACGAGAGAGATAAGGAGAACGACGGCGAGATTCGTAAATCCATCGACCTGCTTCGCTTTCTCGCCGGCGATCTGCAATTGATATCCCGGCGGAAGCCTGCTCTGAAGGTCTTTCAGTTTGGATTCGATCGGCGCAAGGACTTCCGACGCGAGGACTCCGGGCGCCGGAAAGCACAATATCGAAATCGTGCGAAAATGCTCGCGGCGCCGTATCCGACCTGTTTCAAGAATGTTCCGCACGGTCGCAACAGAAAGTAAAGGAACTCTCGTGTTCTGCTGCGAGGAATAAACATAGAGACTCTTGATCTGCGACAATTGCGCCCGATCCTGAGGACGCAGACGCGCAACGATCGGGATAGTCTTGTTCCCCTCTTTGAAGGTACCAACTGATGCTCCGCTGATCGCGGCTGCGGACGAATTGGCTACGTCAGCATTCGTGATGCTGGCCAGGTTCGCGCGATCCGGATCAATCTCAATCTTTACCTGTGGGCTGTCGGGAGCCCAGTCATCTCTCAACACTGCAACTCCTGGTGACTGTCGAACAACATCCACTGCCTGTGCAGCCATCGTCCGAAGCGTTTGTATATCCTGGATTTCCACTTGGGGGTCCGTGTCCGCCTGACCCGAGATGAGAATTTCGACTGGAGTTTCGACGGGATTCGTTTGCAGTTGCCGGACGGTGATCCACGCTCCCGGCACCTGTTTGTTTAGTGCGGCTTGAAGAGGCCCGATAAGCTTCGGGGTGGCTTCTTTGTCGCTCACCTGAACAATGACTTGCGCATAGTTTGTCTGGGGAGCTTCGGGAGAAATGGAAAACCAGAAACGTGGTCCACCGCCTCCGATGAAACTTGTGACCGAAGTGAGGAGATGCTTCCCTGGTTCGTCCTTTGAGACCGTTTTCTCCGAGCCTTCGACAACCTGACGGACGACATGTTCCGCCTTCACTGCGGCGTCGTTTGTTACGGTCATGGGCACATCGTTCGGCAGCCAAATGTCGAGGTAAAACCAATATTGGACGTCTTCGGGAAAGAACTGTTGCTTCAAATGCGAAGCCGAGTAGCCTCCAATCAACAAGAAAACAAAGGAACCGCCCAACACCCACCACCGATGCTGAATGGCACGGCCTACCAACCGATTGTAGAATCCATAGAAACCTCGCTCGCGCTTTTCCTCTACTGTCGGCTCTTTTGTTTTCGGTGGCCGCTGGATGTAGTAACCCAGCGGCGGGACGAATGTCATCGCAACGACCAGCGCGCACAGTAACGCTGCCGTCATCACGATGGGAAGGCTCCTGAGAAACTCCCCGGTATTCCCCCTGAGCATAAGGAACGGTAGGTAGGCGATGATATTCGTGAGTGTCGCGAAAAAGATTGCCGTCGCCAGCTTGGTGGGACCCAGCCACGCCGCGACGGCGCGAGGCAGGCCATCGGCAAGGCCGCGCTTGATGCCATCGCCGGCAACTACCGGTACGTCTACCAACAGGCCCAGCGCAATGATCAACGT
>JAOAPW010000051.1 GCA_025463105.1 Candidatus Acidiferrum typicum
AAGCGCGCTTTCGCCGCCCCGTCGTTCCGGGAGATCAATTGCGCATGGAAGTAACCGTACTCAAATTTCGAACGACTTTCTGCAAGCTGCACGCGGTGGCGACTGTCAATGGGGAAATGGCGGCCGAAGCCACGCTGAAATGTATGCTGGTAGACCGTGATCCCGTGGTTGCGCCAACGGAGGCAACCGCCGACGCGCCGGTGGGCGCGAAGCCATGAACGAAATCGATCCCCGAGCGATCGTTGCCTCGAACGCGCGCATCGGACCAGGGACGCGCGTGGCCGCGTTCGCGTTTGTCGGGGAGGGCGTTGAGCTGGGTGAAGATTGCGTGCTTGAGCCGCATGCGGTGGTTCGCGGGCCGGCGCGCATTGGCCGGAAAAATATTTTTGACTCGTTCTGCTCGGTCGGCGGAGATCCGCAAGATTTGAAATTCAGCGGCGAGTCCACGAAACTTGAGATTGGTGATGGTAACCGGTTTCGAGAATTTTCCACGGTCAGCCGCGGCACCACGCAAGGAGGCGGCGTTACGCGGATCGGCAGCCACAATCTCTTCATGGCGTATTCCCACGTCGCTCACGATTGCGTCGTCGGCAGTCACACCGTTTTCGCGAATGGCGCCACGCTTGCCGGGCACGTGGTCGTAGATGATTATGCCAATGTGGGAGCGTTCAGCCCGGTGCACCAGTTCTGCCGCGTGGGGCGCTACGCTTACATCGGTGCTTGCACCGTAATTACGCAGGACGTGCCGCCTTTTTCCCGCGTGGTTACTGAGCGCGAAACGCATTGCTACGGCGTGAACACGGTCGGCCTGGAACGCCGCGGCTTCGATCGCGAGCGCCTCAGTGCCATCGAAAGCGCATTCCGTTTGCTGCTGCGCTCCAAGCTCAACACTTCGCAAGCTCTCGAACAAATCCGCGCCCAACTCAACGGCTCGCCCGACATCCGCGAACTGGTGGAATTCATCGAGTCGGCCGAGCGCGGCCTGCACAAGTGAATTCCTCCGCGCCCAAGCCGCCCTCACACGTCTCGGATTCCGCTGTTCGCTGGGGACTCATCGCCGGCAACGGACAATTTCCGTTTCTCGTTCTGGAAGCCGCGCGCAGCCAGGGAATCGACATGGCCGTGATCGCGATTCGCGAGGAGGCTTCTCCAGAGCTCGAAAAAATCGCGTCGCGATTGCATTGGGTGAGTCTCGGCGAGCTGTCGCGCACGTTGGAATTGCTGCATGAGGAAGGCGTCAACCGCGCCGTGATGGCCGGTCAGGTGAAGCACAATAAAATTTTCAGCTCCATTCGCCCCGACTGGAAACTTGCGAAGCTCCTGTTCTCGTTGCCGCTGAAAAATACCGATTCGCTGATCGGGGCCGTGGCCGGCGTGTTGCAATCGGAAGGCATTGAGCTTGTGGACTCCACAACATTCCTTAAGCCGCTCATCCCCGTTGCGGGCGTGTTGACGCGACGCGCGCCAGACGCTCGCGAGGCTGCCGACATCGCCTATGGCCGTGAGATCGCCCGCCAGATTGCAGGACTCGACCTGGGGCAAACCGTGGTCATTCGCGATCGCGCCTGTGTGGCCGTCGAGGCCATGGAAGGGACTGATGAAACCATCGAGCGCGCCGCCCGCATTGCCGATGGAGGCGCACTCGTCGTGGTGAAGGTGAGCAAGCCCAGACAGGACATGCGATTCGATGTACCCGTGGTGGGTCTGCGGACCGTCGAAGTGATGCACCGGTGCCGGGTTTCCGCGCTTGCAATGGATGCAGGGCGCACCCTGCTGTTCGAACGCGCGCGCGTGATCGAAGCCGCCGATGCCGTCGGCATTGCAATTGAAGCATTTCCGCTGGATGACGTTAGTGTGGCCGAACGACCGGCGACACAGGGGAAACCGTGAATCCGCCAGGATCTAGGGAGAATAGGGAAAGGCCTGCGCTTGGAGCCCGCGTCGAGAAAGTACGCGTTGCCGTTGTCGGCGCCGGGGATTTTGGCCGGAACCATGCTCGTGTTTATCGCGAACTGGAAGGCGCGGAGCTGGTCGGCATCGTGGACGCCGACACCGCGCGAGCCGAACAAGTCGCAAAGGAGTTCTCCACGAAAGCTTTTCCAGACATTGAATCGCTTGCCGGCCTCTTGGACGCCGCAAGCGTGGCCGTACCCACTGTTGAACACGCGCGCGTCGGCTGCCGGCTGCTCGAACTCGGGGTGGACGTCATCGTTGAAAAACCGATGGCCGCTTCGCTCGCGGAGGCCGACGAGCTTGTTTCCGCCGCCGCTCGTGCCAACCGAATCCTGCAGGTCGGCCACCTGGAGCGATTCAATCCAGGAATCGTGGCTGTGATGCCCGCGCTGAATCACCCACTTTACTTCGAAGTTCACCGTCTCGGCGTATTCACGCCCCGCAGCCTGGATATCGACGTAGTGTATGACGTCATGATTCATGACCTGGACATCCTATTAGCGATGGTGGATGCTCCAGTCACGGAAATAAAGTCGATCGGCATACCCGTTCTGACCGACAAGGTGGATATTGCGCACGCCCGCCTCGATTTCGCCTCCGGCGCGGTGGCCAATGTCACGGCGAGCCGTGTATCGACTGAGCGTGTGCGCAAGTTGCGTTTTTTTCAGCAGCATGAATATATTTCAGTTGATTTCACGCGCCAGGACGCGGTGCGCGTGCGCGTCGTGGAGCCCGGACCGCAACCGAAATTTGATTTCACGCCGCTTCCATCGGAGAAAGAAGAGCCTCTGCGCGCGGAATTGCGTGCATTTCTTGATTCTGTGCGAACGCGTCGCGCGCCCGCGGTAGACGGTGCTGCCGGGCGGCGCGCTCTCGAACTCGCGGACAGGGTCATGGCAGGCATCCTGGAGCATGGGCGGCGCGTCCAACTGGGTGACTTTGCTACCCCACAGGTAAATAGATGATTCCGCGGATTTTGGTCCCGAAGAATGCCCGGCCGGTCGCATCTGCATCGGACGCGGAGCCGAAACGGTTAACCTCTGAGTTGGATTCGCGAACGCTCGTTCCTGCGAATCTGCCTCACATTGAACTTGATCCGCGAACTTTGATCCCTTCGCACATCCCGCTCGGCGTATTGGGTTCGCGGACGGTGGTCCCGCGCGATATGCCCTTCACGCCACTCGATGGGATCAGCAGGATGCCTGATTACGTGCCACTCAGCATTCTCGATTCGCGTGTGGCGGTGCCAAAAGACGCGCACGCGGGCAAGCTCGAGCCAAAGCAACTGGTCGCCATTCAGGATTTGCCCGAGGTTATTGATCCTGACGTCCTCACGACCGGCGAAGTCAATCTGCTGACTCAGGCAGTCGAGGAGGGCACGTCCAAATGGAACGGCGTAGCGCGATTCGCCTCGATTGCACTCCATTTTATTGTGATCCTGCTCATTCTTTTCGGCCCTAAAGTCGTTCCCACCCGGAATTCGACGCAGGCGGAAATCGACCGGCAGAACATTACAAACCTGTATTTGCCCCCGGATGTTCGCGATGTTCCGAAGGCTGTTCCGACTCCGCAACCCAAGAGTCCGCAAATGCGCATAGACCCCCGGCTGCTTCGGAAGCTCGCGCCGCCGCGGGAATCTCAACCTCCTGGTCCTCCCGAGCCGGAACGCTCGGCCAAGGAAGCTCCCACACCTGCAAAACCTTCCGCGCCTTCGGAAGCCATGCCGCAGCCTCGCGCACAACCTCCGCAAGACAGCCCGGTTCGGCCGCAACAGCAACCACCGCCGGATTCGGCTTCGAACAGCCTGGTAATACCCCGCTTTTCGCCGGGAAAGGCCCTCCGAGATTCCATGAAGGAAGCGCTTAAGGACGGTGGATCTGCCAGCGCGCAATTCGGCGGTCCAGTCGCGCCGTCACCTGGTGGTGGAGGAATGGGCGGCGGTGGCGGTGGAGGAGGTCAAGGTTATCTCGGCGGGAACGTGGAAATACTTACGCCAACCGAGGGAGTCGACTTTTCCAACTACATCGCCCGGGTCCTGGCCAGCGTCAAGCGCAACTGGTACGCCGTGATGCCGGAATCGGCGCGCCTCGGTGATCGAGGAAAGGTTGTTTTGCAGTTCCGCATCATGCGCAACGGCGTAGTACCCGACGCGGAACCTGCCATGATTGGAAGTTCCAGTAAAGAGCCGCTGGATCGCGCGGCTGTTTCTTCCATTCGGGCCTCGACTCCCTTTGAGCCGCTGCCGCCGGCCTTCAGCGGTCCTTTTATCGAATTACGGTTCATTTTCCTGTATAATATGCCCTTGAACGCACAGTGAAGCCGGCGCGTATACAGATTTCTGGGATTCTCCTGCTGGCGCTATTGTGTCTAATCTATCTGGCTATCCGATACTGGAACTTCCTCCGATGAGTGCAGCGCCAAAACTGGCATCCGACATAACACCTGAGTCGGCAGTTCGCCCCGTGAGATCCGGCCCGGGGGCGATTCCACTTGTGGCCATTGTTGGACCGACGGCCTCTGGAAAATCTTCTTTGGGTGCATCGCTGGCCCGAAGGTTCGGCGGCGAGGTGCTGGCATGTGATTCTACGCAGGTGTATCGGGGCTTTGACGTTGGCACCGCCAAGCCAACCGGCGATGAACGCCAAGGTGTTCCACACCATATGCTGGATTTGGTAGACCCCGGCTTCACTTTTACCGCGGGGGAATATCGGCTCCGGGCGATTGCGGTTCTCGAAGATTTGCGCCACCGCTCCCGGCTCCCGATTTTGACTGTCGGAACGGGGTTATATCTGCGTGCGCTGCTTGAAGGCCTGGCCGATGCCCCCGCGCGCTCTGAGGAATTGCGGGCACGTCTGGAAGCGGGCGCGGACAAACACAGCCTGCAATTCCTTCATCGTGTCCTGCGGCGACTGGACCCTGAGGCGGCGTTGCGCATCGGGTCCCGCGATCGCCCGAAGATGATTCGCGCTATTGAAGTATGCCTGCTGACCGGGCGTCCAGTTTCGGAAGTCCATCGCGCGGGGCGCGCACGCCTGGAAGGGTACGCCCCCATCAAGATCGGTCTGCAGCCTCCTCGTGCAGCCTTATACGAGCGCATCGAGCAGCGCGTGCACAAAATGCTGGATCGCGGCTGGCTGGCAGAAGTTTCGAAGCTCGTGCAAAGCGGCGTGCCGCTTGATTCCAAACCGTTCGATTTCATTGGTTACAACGAATTGCGAGCGCATCTCGAGGGGACTGTCAC
>JAOAPW010000053.1 GCA_025463105.1 Candidatus Acidiferrum typicum
CAGGGGAAAGTTTATCCACGTGGGCGACGCTTCATTTCCGCGCGCCCTACACACATTTTTTCGCACAGGATGATTGGAAAGTAAGCCGCCATCTCACACTCAATCTGGGATTGCGCTACGAACTCAGCCCGCCGCCAGTGGAAGTAAATAACGGGATCGCCAACTTTGATCTGGGTACCACTCCCGGACAGCCGCAACTCGTCCTGGCCGGCTCGCAAGGAAGCGACTGGGCCTCTCGCGCGCTGCAAGACGTCAATCATCACCAGTTTGCTCCGCGCTTTGGTTTTGCTTACAGCCTTCCGGACGAAAAGACTGTCATCCGTGGCGGCTATGGCCTTTTCTATTCGAACCTGATCACGCTGGGCGGAATGTCTTCGATGGAAATTAATCCGCCCAACAGCGTGAGAGTCAGCCTGACGGCAAGTAAGACCACGCCTTCACTTTTTCTCGATCAGGGATTTCCCGCCGGATCGCTCTCGCTCGCCAACGCCCGGAACGTAACACTGGTGTCTTACGATCGACGAAGTGTTCCGCCGACCGCACAGCAGTGGAACCTCGACGTGCAGCGGCAATTGCCCGGAGGTGTTCTGCTGGAAGTTGGATATTACGGCAACAAGTTCGACCACAATTGGTGGTCGATTGACGGAAATCCTGCCTTACCCGCGCCTGGCGCCTTGAATGCGAACCGTCTCTACAAATCCGCCGCTGTGCCAGGCACGCCGTACACAGTTTCACTTTCGAATGTAGTTCGAATTCAGAAAGACGGTTACAGCGACTACAACGCACTGCAGGTGAAAGTGGAGAAACGGTATGCGAGAGGCCTGACGTTCATCGCGTCCTACTCTTATTCAAAAACGATGGCTTTGGGCGATGCTGCCGGACTTCAGGATCCGACCAACTGGGCCGCGGAACGCGCGGTGGCGGGCCAGGATTTGACCCATCATTTCGTGGGAAGCGCCGTATACGATCTGCCATTCGGAAAGGGAAAGCCGTTTGGATCGCATTGGAACCGCGCTCTCAACGCAGCTCTCGGCGGATGGAGTGTGGGCTCGATCGTCTCAGTGAGCTCGGGATTTCCGCTCAACCCCACCGTATCTTCTGACCCTTCGAACACAGGCCAGACAGATCGGCCCAACCTTGTTGGCGATTGGCACCTGGCGAATCCCACTGTACAGGAATGGTTCAACACCGCCGCGTTTTCGCCGAATGCGCCGTACACATTCGGCGATGCGGGAAGAAACATATTGCGCGGACCAGGCCTGTTCAACGTCGACCTGGCGGCGCACAAATCATTTCAGATCACCGAGCGAATCAGCGCGCAGCTTCGCTTGGAGTCTTTCAACCTCACCAACACGCCAGCGTTAGGCAATCCGGTCACGGACTACAGTAGCGGCAGCAGCTTTGGACAAATCCAGTCCGCCGGGCCACCAAGGGACAATCAAATTGGTTTGAAAGTAGTTTTCTAAAAGAAATGAAAAATCAAACATGCGAGGACAGGATTCCAATGAAGAGACTCATGTTATTGATGTTGTTAGTCACGACTGCAGTTTTCGCACAGCAGGGGGCCGCGCCCGGCAAAGCCCCCAGATCGCAGGCGAAGGTGCTGACACGGGCCGATTTCGACGCCTTGATCGCCAAGCCGGAACAAATATTGATCATCGATGTCCGCAGGCCCGATGAAGTAACTGCCAACGGCGGTTTCCCGATTTATTTGAGTATTCAAGCGAAAGATCTCGAGCAGAGCCTGGCGTGGATCCCCAAGGATCGCGCGATTATCACGGTATCGAACCATGCCGCGCGAGGCGGCATTGCGGCCGATCTCCTTACAAAGAACGGATTCAAAGTTGCAGGCACAATTGGGGCTCAAACCTACGAGCAAGAAGGCGGTAAACTTACCAAAATCGTTCCGCCTCCACCGCAAGCGCCAATCAGCGAGAAAAAAGAAAACTAAGAGAGCCTCGACATGACAGACAACCAGCGTTCTTCATCGAAATGGACTTCGCGGCGCGATTTCATTCGCTACGGATTTTCCGCTGCGGCTGCTGTTCCGACTTTGACGGCCTGGCCCACGGCGGCACAGCAGAGCGCGGAACAGGAACCGACGGGGCAGCCCGTTGTGCCAGAGTTCACAGGACCGGAGCCTAACCCATTCTGGAATTCGGTTGGGCCTCTGGTCACGGAGCCGCAAAAGGCGCCGCTAATCCTGCTAACCGACCGGCCAGTGCAACTCGAAACTCCCCGCCAGCATTTCTTGACGCCCTTCACGCCGAACGAGGTATTCTACGTTCGATGGCATCTGGAAACTTTGCCGAACGCCGTCGATCTCAAACAGTGGCGCTTGCGTGTCGATGGAAACATCGAAAAATCTCTCGAGTTCAGTTTTCCAGATCTCCTCAATCGCTTCCAGGCAGTTTCCGTCGCCGCGGTGAATCAGTGCTCCGGCAACAGCCGCAGCCGCTTTCAGCCGCGAGTGCCGGGCGGACAATGGGGCAACGGCGCAATGGGCAACGCATTGTGGACGGGCGTAAAGCTGCGAGATGTCCTTGATGCAGCCAAACTGAAAACCGGATCCATGCAAGTGCAGTTCGAGGGACTGGATCGAGGGTTGGGACCGGAAGGCAACGGTTCGAATCGTTTCTTGAAATCACTCGACCTGAACAATCCAGTGATCGACGAAGTCATTCTCGCGTATGCGATGAACAACAAGCCGCTGCCGCTGCTGAACGGCTTTCCTTTGCGTGTTGTTGTGCCGGGATATTTCGCGACGTACTGGTTGAAGTCACTCACCGCAATCCGCGTTCTCGACAAAACCGATGACAATTTCTGGATGAAGAGCGCGTATCGCATTCCGGACACGACTCGCGGAAGCACATCCCCCGATGAATTC
>JAOAPW010000064.1 GCA_025463105.1 Candidatus Acidiferrum typicum
GGACTTTTTCAAGCGCACATATTCGCCCACCACGCGAACAATGTCCGCCTGCTGCTTTACGCGATCCGCAAATGAGCCTGCCTCAGCCATCTCTTCAAAAATATGATTCTGGAATCCGTATTGTACACGGCACAGTGCCGCCGCGTCGCGGGCAGAGCCGGGGCAAGAAAATTGTGGCCTATGCCAACACGAAGGATTTTCTTAACGCTTATCAGGGAAGGGTGCGGAATCCGAGGCCGACGTGACTGAAGTGCCTGTCCGCCGTCAAGACATCGGTGATTCTAAGTTCCACCATGAGGGCCATCGTCGAAAGATCGGTAAACGATATTCTTGGCTTGTCGGAAAATTGTTTCCGCAATTCAATCGTCCTGAAAAATCGAGACTCGGTGACTTCTTGTACATCTATAAACGGCGACCGAACCACAGTTGTCGTGAAGTGCCAAGCATCATCAAATGGCCGACGTTTGAACAACAGTGTGAATGTTTCATCCAGGATGAAATTCGACGTAACGGTGCCGCCGGAACGGCGGGCCCGCCGAAAAATTTCGGTTGCAGCCTCGTGGCCAGGATCACTTCGATCCGTCACAGCCACCCAGCCCCACGTATCCACAAAAAGTTTCACTGGGAATTCTCACCGTATAATTCTTCGTCAATATCTTGGGATAACGTTCCATCGGAAATGGACCCAATTACGCTGAGAAATGGGTCTGGAATCTCTCCCAAGATGACCATCAGAGCACCCAGTGTCTTTGGATGAAAAACCCCATTCTTCACCGCGTCTCGAAATAGCTCGACAAATTTTTCTTCATCAATCACCAGATGGACACGATTGTGCTGGCCGTCTTTATTTTTACAGAATCGGAGTGCCTCCCACGTGCCCCCGTTAACCTCGAAGAGATTCCTCTCGATCCGACCCTCATTGTTGTCGTCCAGTTGGCAGGCGCCCACTGCTCGATTTTCAATTGTGCTCATTTTGGCCATAAAGACTCCGAAAGGACCCCAAAATCTACTGAAATCTACTAGAATCTAGTACATTCTACTGGATTCTAGTAGAATGTACAAGATCCCCGATACGTCGCTGCAAACGATTATTTCAGATCGACCAAGGTAATGGCCGCCCCGCCGCGATCCTCGGCTTCGTTACGGATGGCTTCCACTAGTGGGTGCGTCTTCAGGAATTCCGCAAGGCCGCGGCGAAGTGCCCCGGTGCCATGGCCGTGAATCAGGCGGACTTGCGAGGAACCCGCGAGCGCGGCCTGGTCGAGAAATTTGTCCACACGACGCGTGGCTTCTTCAACCGTGCAACCGATCAGGTTGATTTCCTCGCTTGCGGGTTCGGACGGGGTCTGGGTGCGGACGGTGACGCCACGCGGCAGAGTGGGTTTCACGGGTGAGTCGTTGCCAACTATCGCGGTGATGTCGGCGAGGGCGACTTTCATTCGCAGAGGCCCCGCTTCAACCTCGGCGTTCGTGTCGTCACGGCGACGCAGCGTCACTGGCGTTGGCAGACCTCTCACGCGAACACGCACTCCGGGAATGAGTTCGCTTTGCGCAACGGGCTTCAGTGCTTGCGCGGCCGCAGTGCCCAGATCGGCTTGCGAATCCGCCAGATGCGCGACAGTCGCGGCATCGGCTTCCTCGCGCGCATCGCCGCGCGCTTTCACCAGCTTGCGGTGGGTTTGTTTTTCAACCTGCGCGCGCAGTTCGCGCTCTTTCACGGCTTCAATCGCGCTCGCGGCTTCCTTCTCGTGCTTTTCGAGCGTCTGGGCAAATTGTTGTTCAAGTTCCTTCAGGCGTTTTCGCTGGCGCTCGGTCCATTCGGTCTGCAACTGCTTTTTTTCAGCAGCGAGTTCCTGTGCCGCGCGCGTGGCCTCGCTTTTTAAAGTTTCCAGTTCATCGCGGCTGCGGTGCAGATATGCGATCAGTCCTGCGGCTTCGTGGGCTTCGGGAGTGAGTTGCGAACGCGCCCGGTCGATGACATGTGCGGGCAGGCCCAGGCGTCGCGCGATGTCGATGCCGCTTGAGCCGCCCGGAATGCCAACCATCAGTCGATAGGTCGGCCGAAGATTCACTTCGTCGAACTCAACCGCGGCGTTAAGCACGCCCGGGGTGGTGGAGGCATAAGTTTTCAGGCGATCGTGATGCGTGGTGGCGAGAGTCAGGCAGTCGCGCGCTCGAAATTCGTCGAGCAGGGCGACGGCGAGAGCTGCGCCTTCTTCAGGGGCGGTGCCTGTGCCCAGCTCGTCGACCAGCACGAGCGAGCGCGGCGTGGCGGCTTCGAGCATTGCCCCCACATTGAGCATGTGCGCGGAGAAAGTCGAGAGGTCCGCGGCTATGGATTGTTCATCGCCAATGTCCACAAGCACGCGATCGACGAGAGGAAGGCGCGCAGTTTCCGCCGCAACAGGAATGCCTGATTGCGCGGCAAGAGCAGCCAGGCCCACGGTCTTGAGAGCGACGGTCTTACCACCCGTGTTGGGACCACTGATGACGAGAACGGTCTCCGCGCCGGCGCCCGGCGAAGTCGAAGGGCCGCCAAGCGCGAGTGTAATAGGAACAATGCTGCGGCCATGCGAGCGAAGGGTGTCTGCGAGCACGGGATGCCGGGCATCTTTCAGCTCGAGTGAAGCGTCGTCCGAGAATTCCGGCAATGTGCAATCGAATTCAGCGGCGAAGCGCGCGCGTGAAAAAACCGAGTCGAGCTCTGCAATCGTTTCCACCGAAAAACGCAACGGCCCCAAATTTTCGCGCAAGCGGTCGGTCAGCTCCACCAGGATGCGCGTGATTTCAGCCGCTTCATCCTCGGCAAGCTGCACAATCTTATTGTTGAGGTCAATTGTTTCAAATGGCTCGACAAAAACCGTTTGGCCGGTGGCGCTCGCGGCGTGCACAACGCCCTGCACCTGCCGCCGCTCGGCCGCGCGTACCGGGATCACGAAGCGGTCGTTGCGCAGCGTGACATAGTCTTCGCCCGATTCACCGCCGCGAGAACGCAAAATGCGCTCCAGCGTTTTCTGGACCGTCTCGCGCGTGCGGCCCATGTTCGCGCGAATGCGTTTTAATTCGGGCGTGGCATCGTCGCTGATATCGCCGTTCGGCAGCACCGCTCGGCGGATAGCGGTCGCGAGCGGGCGAAGATCGGCGATTGCGTTGGCGCCCGCGGTGAGAAGAGGAAATTTTCCTGGGAAGTTGCGGGAAATGTCGCCGGAACTCGTGCGAAAAGTCTCGCGTAGCGATGCAACGGTATCCGCCAGGGACGCGACAGCGAGCAACAGCGGCGGCGTAAGCACGGAGGCCGGTGATTCGAGTTCCGCAAGCCACGGTTCCGTATCGGCAACCGAACCGAAGCCCATTTCGTCGGCTTCGCGCCGATACGCGATGGCCTCGGCGATCAAAGCGAAGACAGCGTCGAGCGCCACGCGATCGGTGGAAAACGCGAGCGCGTCAACAGCTCGCCGCCCAGGCGCACACGTCGTCTGCCGGCGCAGCAACTCGCGCAGGCGGTCAAATTCGAGGATATCTTCAGCGGTTCGCGACATTTATTTGGCGGGCTCTAAAAGTTCCGTGTGCGAAAGCTTCTTGGCTTGTAGCGCCCGCCTTCAGGCGGGCACCGTACTTGCATCGACAGTGTCGGCCTGAAGGCCGATGCTACAAAGCAACAAGACGTCGTCTCAAGTTCTCAAGTATTGTCTCAGTGTTTGTGCGCGCCTGCCAATTGTGTGGCAAGAAATTGGGCTGCGCTGCCGGGATTCGGCGCTTGATGCACGAGCGGATCGTCCAATTCGCCCCAGCCGGATGCGTGCCCGCGCTCGACTTCGCGCACGCGCTCCAAAATCGGCTGCCAGAAATCGCCCAGCACGACGAAAGGACGACGCTCCATCGCTTTTTTGTTCAGCATTTCCCAAACCACGGCGAGTTCGACCAGCGTCCCTGTTCCACCCTTGCAAGCGACGTAGCCGTCGCCGAGCCGCACCAGTTCGAAAAGTCGATCCTGCCATGTTGCCGCGCGCATTTCTTCATCGACCCAGCGATTGGCACGCGATCTGAAAAAACTGGAGGTCACGGCGAGCACGCGGCCGCCCGCTTCCCGCGCGCCACGCGATGCACCTTCCATCACCCCGCCATAACCACCAGTGCAGACGGCAAACCCGGCCTCCGCGAGAGATTTGCCCAATTCCACGGCCTGCGCATAATCGGCGTGACCCTCCTCGGGACGCGAGCTTCCAAAAACCGTGATGACTTTCTTATTGTCCATCATAATTTTAGCGGGGCTTCATTCGCTAAAGAGCAAGTGTGGAAACTCTTCCGTTCAAGAGCCAGCGGCTAAAGCCGCACTGATTTTACCGCGTCTATGTCGTGGCTGAAGCCACGACCCACAAGGAATCTTAAGAATCGCTGCGCCGCGCTTCCCGAGACGGGTGATGGCGATCGCATCCACGATGGCTCTCCGTTCCTCAACATCCTGCACTTCCTCTACTTCCTCAAATTCTTTTGTTTCCCCACCGGCGCCGCCCCCAACTCCTGCACCATCGCAACCGCGATCGAATCGAGGACGGCATCCGCGTTCTGCGCATGAAGGCTGTTATTGTTTCCGAGAATCGAAAAAATCAAATGCGCGCCATGCACAGTTGCCGCATAACCGGAAAGTGCAACGACATGTTCGACCGTTCCGGTCTTCGCGAATATATGTCCCTCTGCAGGGGTGTTCTTCATGCGTTCGGAAAGCGTGCCGTCTATTCCTGCGACGGGCAGCGACGAACGGTAAACCTCGCCCCAGGGTTGTGCGGCGGCATAGTTCAGCAATTGCACGATCGCGCGCGGGGTGACCAAATCGCGTCTGGAAAGTCCCGATCCATCGCTGAGCACGATGTCGCCGTCCGTGATGCCGGCGGTCCTGTAAAAGTCCGCCGCAAATTTCACCGCATCCTCGCGAGAAATTGCGCCGGACTTTTCGTGCGCGGCAAGAAGCAACAGAAGCTCAGCATGCAGATTCAAGCTGTTCTTGTTGACGTGGCTAATCTCTTCCGCGAGCGGCTTGCCCATGCGCTCCGCCAGGACGGTTTCCGAAGGGCGATCTGCGCTTGACAGCGTCGGATCTCCGAAGTGACGCGCGCGGGCAAGACCACGAATTTCTACGCCCCGCGCCCGGAGCAACCGCGCCAGCAGCGTCGCGGCATATTCGGCGGGTTCCTCAATCGCAATCGTCAACCGACGCGGCGGCGCGCCCGCCGGCATCGTGCCGCTGACTCGAACCAGGCGGGAACCAGGCTCGCGCACGGCGGCCAGCTTTTCCTCGCTCCCATGAGGACCGGTGATGATCAGATTCTCGATCGTATAAAAATCCGATGCCGGATCGACGGTGTATGTCGCGGGATCTCCCGCAAGTCCTCCGGGCCGCAGTTCGAGCGTGAAAGTATTATCATTGACTGCGATCGCCGAAACCGCCGCGCCGTAGGACCACAACATATCGTCGACCGTCCAGCCGCTCGGGAATCGCTCCAGCTGAAAAAGACTGTCGTCGGCAATCACGCCACCGTCAATTTCCTTCACGCCTCGCGCCACGATGGCGTCGGCTAGCGCTGCGAGCGCCTTTTCAGTGGGACCATCGCGCTCGCTTTTTTTCTCGTATGGAAATTTCCGGTTGGATAAATTCGCATCACCTCGCCCGTTCAAT
>JAOAPW010000070.1 GCA_025463105.1 Candidatus Acidiferrum typicum
GTCCCCCAACGAGACTTATGCTTACGCCTGGCCCTTCCTGCATCAGCCCGCGCGTAAATCGTGCGCTGGCCCAGCCGCTCGTCGGACATGTCGATCCGTGGTTCACCGAATTCATGGGCGGCGTTCAGGAGCTTTTGCGCCGCGTTTTCCAGACTAAAAATCACATGACGTTCCCGATTTCCGCATCGGGTTCAGGAGGAATCGAAACAGCCGTATTAAATGTTCTGGAGGCGGGTGACGAGGCTATCGTTTGCGTGAATGGATCTTTTTCCGAGCGCATGGCGGAGATTGCCGAGCGCACAGGGGCAAAGATTCATCGAGTTTCCGCGCCGGCAGGCCAGCCTGTCGATCCTGACGACGTGCGGCGCGCCGGGCAAGGCCGAAAAATAAAATTTGTGGGACTCGCTCAGGGTGAAACTTCAACCGGCGTTCTGACGAAGATCGCTCCTTTCCGCAAGGTCGCTGACGAACTAGGCGCTCTGCTGGTCGTGGATAGCGTGGCAACACTCGTTGGCGTGCCCGTCGAAGTCGATCGCCAGGGCATCGATGTGTGCTTCAGTGGCACTCAGAAAGCCATCAGCGCGCCGCCAGGAATGTCGCCCATCACAATCAACACGCGCGTCGAAGACTTGCTGCGCAACCGCAAAACGAAGGTGCAAAGCTGGTACTTCGATTTGACAACAGTAATGAAGTATTGGGGTATGGAGCGCACCTATCACCACACGCCCCCGATTCCGCTGATTTATGCCCTGCATGAAGCGCTGCGAAGCGTTCTGGAAGAGGGTCTGGAAGTGAGTTGGGAACGTCACCGCCAGAATCAGGTGGCGCTGATCGCCGGCCTCGAAGCGATGGGGCTCAGCCTTTTCGTTCAGAATCCGGCAGACCGCTTGACGACCGTCACCGCTGTAAATATTCCCAGCGGCATTGATGGCCCCAAGGTTCGCAGCCGCCTGCTGAACGATTTCAATATCGAAATTGCCGGCGGATTGGGCGAATTCAAGACCAGGTTCTGGCGTGTCGGCCTGATGGGATATTCCAGCCAGCGAGCAAACGTGCTGCTGTTCCTCGGAGCGTTCGAGAGAATTCTGCTGGACATGGGTATGAAGCTGCCCGTCGGCGCGGGGCTCGCGGCCGCCGCCAACAGCTATGCGAATGCGGAACCTGTGCCTGTGGGGCACGAAAAGTAGCACAGACTGAAGTGTGTGTGCTTTTGAATTGGGTAATGGCTGTTTCGCTAGTGTAAGACACAGACTAAAACCGCACAGACTGAAGTCTGTGCCACTAAAACATCATGACCACTTCCATTGGAATGTCAAATCACGGAGCGATGAGTGAATTCGTCGGCGAATTCGACGTTACCTCTCGCCTGACCGACCAAACGTATCACTGCCGTTTCTCCCACCTCTGGAATGGCGTGGCCACGCGTCACAGCGACACGGTGGACACGAAGTTTCTGGTGGATGGCCGAGGCGTTGTGGTGGGCCTGGCGCACCCTGGAATCGTGCGATTCACAGAGCAGGCTGGTCGAGATCTATCCGATCGGGAAGCCAGCTACATTGCCGCGCAATTTCTGCGCGAACAGCTCGAGCAGGAAGACGAGCGTCCGCTGTACGATGTCTCCGCGGCAGACGTGACGCGCATCATCGCGCAACTCGGCGTTCGGTAATCTAGTCGTCCGGGCAGCAAAAACCTTAATGTCAGTTTCTCTCTTTTTCCTTTCTCTGTGGTTCTCTGTGTCAGTCTCAGTGTCCTTTGTGTTTTCGGAAATTAACACGGAGAACTCAGAGAAAAGCCACAGAGGCCACTGAGACGCTTGTAAAGATGAGCAGGATCGACGACGGAAAAGTCAAAGCAAATTTCTCTGTGGTTCTCTGCGATTCTTTGTGTCCTCCGTGTTAAAGCCTTTAGGGGTTACGCGTCGGAAAGAGATTCGTCGAAGCCGGGGGCCTGTTCCTCGCGCTCGCCTGCCTCGAGTATCGCCCCGCAATCCAGGCATTCCACATATTCAGCATCGGAATCTTTGGCGATCAATTGCGTGCGTGCATGCGGGCAGGTGGCAGGATCGTTCACGGGACAGCTCCAAGACTACACGCATCATATCACGCACCGCGAGCCAGGTGGCGATCGAAATGCCACAAATGAAATCCAGCAAAAGTTCTCTACCTGAGTTAAGGTGAGCGTTACGCACGTCGAGGTTATGAACCATCGGGAGATTCGCGCGCGCCATGGCAAAAAATGCAGTCGAGCGCTTCGGAGATGTTTTGTTCTACGGCGTGATCCTGCTTCTGATATACCTCGTTTATCGGATTTTCGAGCCTTTTCTCGTTCCACTTGGTTGGGCCGCCGTATTTGCAGTCATCTTCAACTCCTTGAATAAAGAACTCGAAGGAAAATGGGGGCCCAACTTCGCCGCTATGGTAAGCACGATCGGCGTTACCTTAATTCTGGTGGTGCCTTCCCTGCTCGTGATGATTTTATTCGTGCGTGAGGGAATCGACGCGACACGCGGCGTGCAATTATCGATGGCGGCCGGTGAATACGGCGGATTCAATCGCGCGTGGGCGTGGATTTCCGAACATGTCGCCGCACGGACGGCAATTGATCTGCCGGGACTCGTGCGTCAGGCCGCCGGCAGGCTCGGCGAATATTTGGCTTCTCAATTCG
Organism: Candidatus Acidiferrum typicum; assembly: GCA_025463105.1. GTDB lineage: Bacteria > Acidobacteriota > Terriglobia > Acidiferrales > UBA7541 > Palsa-360. Next base: position 2,665 of record JAOAPW010000070.1, read on the forward strand.
GGGCGGTACTCAGAAATATCGCACTCTTTCTTTTTGAACTGGTTGTGATGCTCTTTGCCCTGTTCTATTTTCTTCGTGATGCGAAAGCGATCATGAGGGGAATCCGCCTCTTTCTTCCCTTCGAGGAGGGTATGCGCGAGAGAATGCTGGCCGAGGCTCGCGATTTGATATTTGCCAGCGTCACCACCAGTCTGGTCATCGCTGCCGTACAAGGAATTATTTGCGGAGGGGCCTTCGCAATCGTCGGCCTGAGTTCCTCATTGTTCTGGGGCGTTGTGATGGCATTTCTTTCGCTTCTTCCCGTCGTGGGCGCGTGGCCCGTGTGGATTCCTGCCTCCATATGGCTTTTTTCCACCGGGCATTTTATTCGCGCCCTGATATTAATTGGAATCTGTGGCGGTCTGGGCGCCACCATAGACAATATTTTGCGGCCCGTGCTGCTGGGTGGACGTTCCTCGCTGAACGGGCTGCTCGTGTTCATCAGCGTTCTCGGAGGAATCGCGGTATTTGGCGTGCTCGGCGTTGTCCTGGGTCCAATCGTCTTGGCCACCGCGGTCGGCGTTTTGGATGTATATTCCCAGAAAGAAATGACAGCCGATGCCGCCGCTGCCGCGGAGGAATCATGAAAAGACCGTGTCGATTCGGTTGTGATGGAAACTATTTCCGCGCGTTCGACACATCCGATGTCTTGCCTGTGCTAGAGTAACGCGCCTGGGGCCAGGAAAGGTTTCATGAAGGCTACCAACTCCACAGATTTGCTCGCTGGACTGCCTCCTGAAAGACTGCGGTGGCGCTGCGATCCCGCGACCATTCCTTTTGAAACCACGGCCACCGCCGAACCCGTCACCGATCTGGTCGGCCAGGAAAGAGCTTTTCGCGCTTTGAAAATGGGCGTTGAGCTAAGCGCTCCGGGATATAATATTTTTGTTTGCGGCCTCGCGGGAACCAGCCGCGGCGGCACGATCACCCACATCATCGGGCAAATTCATCCGGCCGCGAAATTGTCCCTCGATCGCTGCTACGTCAACAACTTCAAAAGCCCTGACCGGCCGCGCCTGCTCACTCTGCCTCGCGGCCAGGCCAACAAGTTCAAGAAAGACATGCAAAGCGGCATCGAATTTCTGCGCCGGAGAATTCCTCAAGTCTTCGAGGGCGAACCCTTTCAGCGCCAGAAAGGCCGCATCGTGGACCGCTTTACTGTCCGCGAAAAAGAGTTGATGGATGATTTCACTCGCCGCATCGCGCGCGATCAGTTCGCGCTGGGGCACATGCAGGTTGGCGCCGTCGCACTGCCTGAGATTTTTCCCGTTCTCGAAGGCCAGATGGTGCCCATCGAGGATATTCCCAAGCTCGTGCATGAGGGCAAGCTTGAAACAGTGGCCGCCGAGGACATCGAGAGAAAATACGAACAGTTCCGGCAGGAATTCACCGTCGTCTACCGGAAGACTCTGACGCTTTCACGCGAACTTGCCAGCGAATTGAGTTATCTCGAACAGGAAGCCGCCTCTGTGCTGGTCGACGGATTTATCGAGGAGCTGAAGGAAAAATATTCCGGCGCGCTGGTGTCTGAGTATTTGGAAGAAGTGCGGCATAGCTTGCTGGACAATCTCGAACCTTTCAAGGAGCGCGAAGGTGAGGAGGATCCTGGCGGCGGTGGTCCTCCCCAGGACGGCAATTCACGCACACCCGCGCCGGAGCGCGATCCATTCCGCGTATATGGCGTCAACGTACTTCTTGCGCACAACGATGAAGATGGTTCGCCGGTTATCTTTGAAACGACGCCGACCTACACCAACCTGTTCGGCACGATTCAGCGCAGTTACGACTCGCGCGGCGGCTGGAACTCAGACTTCATGGACCTGCGCGCGGGTTCCATCCTCCGTGCGGACGGTGGTTTCCTGGTCATGTACGCGTACGACGCGCTCACCGAATCGGGAGTCTGGCGCACTCTCAAACGCATGTTGAATCATGCGCGTCTTGAAATTCAGCCGTTGGAAATGTTTTTTCCCTTTGGCACCTCGGCGCTCAAGCCGGAACCCATCGACGTCGACGTAAAGATTATTTTAATCGGCGACCGCCACATGTACGAACTCCTCTACGAGTACGAAGAGGATTTCCGCAAAATTTTCAAAGTGCGCGTCGAGTTCGATGAGGAAATGGTAATGACCGAAGCCGTTGTGCGCCAATACGGCGGACGCTTGCGGCAACTCTCCGAGCAGGAAGGCATCGGCCCGTTCGATCGCACCGCCGTGGCGGCCATGATGGAATACGGCGTGCGCCAGGCCGGACGCCGAAACAAGGTGACGGCGCGTTTTCCGGAACTTGCCGATCTGGCCCGAGAAGCCGCTTACATCGCGCGCCAGGAAGGCGCGACTGTTGTGAGCGATCCCCACGTGCGTCGTGCGCGTGAGGCCCGCATCGAGCGCCATAACCTGACCGAGACAAAGATTCGGGAAATGATCGAGGAAGGAACTCTCCTCATCGATACCGACGGTTCGCGCGTTGGCCAGGTGAACGGCTTGAGCGTTCTCGAAATCGGAGGTTACGCCTTCGGCAAACCGGTGCGAATTACCGCCTCCGCGGCCATGGGCAAAGCCGGCCTCATCAACGTGGAACGCGAATCCAATCTGAGCGGCCGCTTCCACGATAAGGGTATGCAAATTATCGCCGGTTACTTGCGCACCCAGTTCGCCCAGGATAAACCCCTTTCACTCGCCGCCAGCATCTGCTTCGAGCAGTCCTACAGCGGCGTCGACGGCGACAGCGCCAGCTCGACCGAGATTTACGCCTTGCTTTCGGCTCTCTCGGGATTACCCATCCGGCAGGATATCGCGGTAACGGGTTCGATCAGCCAGCACGGCGAAATCCAGCCTATCGGCGGAGTCAATCAGAAGATCGAAGGCTTCTACGATGTGTGCCGCGTCAAGGGATTTACCGGGCGCCAGGGCGTCATGATCCCTTCCGAAAATATTGAAGATTTGATGCTGAGGGACGATGTAATCGACTCAGTTGCTTCCGGTCAATTTCAAATCCTGCCCATTTCCAGGATCGAGGAAGGAATCGAAATTCTCACAGGTGTGAAGGCCGGACAACGCGATTCGAGCGGGGCCTACGCATCTGACAGCGTATTTGGGCGCGTCGACCGCCGCCTCCATGAAATGGCCACAACGCTTAAATCATTTGAATAGCAAACCTTGATTTTTGTTTGAGTTGGCGGAGAGCCTCCCGCCTGGTTCAGCACAGTCCGTTGCACTACGCATAGCCAAGGCTAGGCCGCCACTCGGCCACCCGGTTCAAAATTTAATTCCATTTGAATTGAATTTGCATACACGCGGTGATACCTTTCCAATTCTAATGAAGCCTCTCCGTCCCAGAGCACTTCAGGTTGCCTGTCGGTTTGTCTGCTGCCTCTTGATCCTGCAGTTCTTTTGCCTGGACAGGACGTGGGCGCAAACCCCGGCGTCTCAGACGCTCGGCTCCATGCGAGCGAGTGGCGAAGTTTACCTGAATGGCACCCCGGCCACTGGGGAACAGACTATCTACCCCGGAGATACCGTCCGAACCGGGGGCGATGGTGCGGCTGCGCTTACATCTCCTGGATTCGGGCTGGTGATCATTCCTGCTCAGACTGAAATCACTTTCCGCACGGCTCCCTATCTGGCCACCTTGAAACAAGGCAGCGTGGAAGTACGCTCCATTCAATCTGGTAAGGATCTCGGAATCCAATTCGGAAATACGGTGCAGTACCTGCCTTCTCCTGAAATGGAGTCGTCCGGCATAATTACACTTCGAGGTGATGGCAGCGCTCAGGTGTCTTGTATTTTTGGCTCGATTGGTCTGAAGTCCGCGGATGGCACCGGGTTGGTCGTCCTGCATCCCCTTCAATCTGTCGGCGTGAGTGCCGACGGCAAGCTGCAGAAGGTCGAAGCGGTTCCGCTTGTTCCGACCGCACAATCACCCCCGGTTCCGGTAATGACGGGACACATCGTACCCGGCCGGTACATCGGTATCGCAGCCGTGGCTGGAGGAACCGCTGCGGTGATCTATTTGCTCACACACAACTCAGGCCATCAACCCGTCAGTCCTTCAAGCCCGTAGGCCCGTAAAACCAGTATTAAAGTGAATTCGCTATGTCCTTTACACCTACACCGCAAGCCTTCGGCCAACAAACCAAAAAAGAGAACCGCAGGTTACATGCCCGGCGGCGAATCGATCAGCTGACCTACGCTGATTTTGGCCCGGGAAACGGCGGCATCGTGATGAATCTGGGCGAAGGCGGATTGAGCTTTCAGGGAATTGGAGCTGTGCGCAAGGGACAAGTGATCCGTCTCTGCTTTAAGCTTCCCGGGACAGGCTCTCAAATTGAGGCGTGTGGTGAAGTCGTATGGTCGAACGATTCTGGAAAGGGCGGCGGGTTACGCTTCGTTGATTTAAGCGAGGAGGCGCGCCAACGAATCAAAGAATGGCTAGCCAATGACGATTCTTCGTCCGCCAATTTTGCCGAGCAGGTGACGCCGCCAGTACGCGCAAGAACTTTGGCGTCCTCCGGCAGAACCCCGATCCCAGCCCCACAGGCGCCCACCGCAAAAGAACGTCCGGAAGACCTACCAGTCAGCCCTCAACCGCAAGCGGATGAACTTCGCCAATTCTTCCAGCCGGCCCAGAAGGAACGAACCTCTGACATCGGAGCCGCCCGAACAGGCAGGCCATCTTTTATCCTGGCCGAATATCCAGAAACGCAGACGCAAAGATCGTCATCGCCGAAATATCTATTATTTGCGACGGGTATGCTCGCCGGTTGCGTTGGTGTTCTGGCTGCGATCGCGGGCATGCGCATGCTCGCAAGCACCGATCACCCAACGATTTCCGAAAGTTCGCAATCGCCTGCCGCACGGCCCAGCGCTGATGAAGGCAGGCGTAATTCTCCAGACGATGCAGTTGTACTCAATGACACGCGAATATCCTCGAGCAACCAGAGTGTTGATGCGACTGAGCCACAGCACGAGGGCATGTTCAACAAGATTCCGCCTCAGGAAGTGGCAGCAATCGCGCCGGCCCCGCGGCGTCCTGAGTTGAACGTCAAACCTTCCCAAGATTTTCGGTCAAAGCGGAATCTGAACGATCAGCGAAACCTGGCTTTGCTCGGACCGCGTATGCCTGCGCCTCGCTCTACGGCCGAAGTTCGTGAGCCCTCGGTCGCTGACAATGCAACGCCAACATTCATCACCCCCGAAGGGCCGCGACCCGGCACTCCGAGCATGCCTGATCTCCCTAAGCCTCCCCGGCCATCAGCGGAAAAGTCGGATCGTTCGGCTGGATTTATGGATGCAGTTCTGATCCAACGCAATCCTCCGATCTATCCCGCGAGCGCGATGAAGAAACACATCGAGGGTCTTGTTACCATAAGCGCCACCATTGGCACAGACGGAGTTCCCCGGGGGCTCAGGCTTGTGAGCGGCGATCCAAGCTTGGGACAAGCTGCCCAGGAAGCCATTTCCCACTGGCGTTATGTCCCGGCCGTGTCCGGCGGAGTCCCTGTCCAATCGCAAGTATCGATTACAATAAATTTTCAACCCAAGTAATAAAGTGTGAATGTACTCTCGAAAGCCAATTCGACGAGCCTCCGCCTCCGTTACACGTGGCCGCTATTAAGAATTAAATGGGCGAAAATTCGAGTGAAGGATCGGGCGGCGACCGGAAACGCACAACGAAATTTATATGAACGCGTTGCGCTACGTTGAAGCACGAGAATTGAAAAGACCTGCCGCCACACCGAAGTCCTGTCAATCTTAAATCGATGTCTTCAATCAATGGCCAGGCTGGAACCCACGCACTATTGTGTGCGGGCGACGCTTCCGGCATCCTTTGGCGTCGAAAGATATCCGTTGACCTTGTCTTTCGTTACGTCAAACACAACGATCTCGTAGGGACGCGGCACGCCGTGGATGTAAAACTGTATGGGTTCGTCGGCCGTCTTATCTTTTTTCTCGATTGTTTTGTCGTCTGCGATAACCGTCAGCGTGTATTTGAATTTCTTGGGGTCGGTCTTCGTCAGCGTAACTTGGATGGGGCCAACGTGAGTCGGAGTTTTGGATTTTGTAAGATGCAACTCAAAAATATTGCGTTCCCCCTGCCGCTTTAGCTGATCGAGCTCTTCCTGGTTGCGTGCGATCAGGCCGCTCTGCACGCCGAGATCGCCGACGGTGCTGGTGAGCTTGGCCTTGGTCGCTTCGAGGTCTTGTTTCGTCGCGCTGATATCACCTTTTGCGCCGGTCAGGTCCGTGGTGACCTGGCCGATTTTTGTGTCGGCTTCCTGCTTGGCCTGGCCAATCTCGGCGGAGAGTTTCTCGGCACTCTCTTTTTGCGACTGGCGAATGTTCTGCGCCAGCGTTCGCGCCTGCGATAGTTCAGCTTGCGTGAAGCCGAGCTTTTGCGTGGTGACCTCGAGCTTGCCCCTCAGATCAGCGACCACAGAGTTCGTCTGTTCGATCTGTGCGGCCAGCACAGCCTGTTTCGAGTTCGACTGCGCCAATTCGTTTTCAAGCTTGTTCCGCGAGTCATTGCCGGCGTAAAGCACGTACCCGATCAACGCGAATGCGGCAATAAACACAACAAAGATCCAGCGAGGCGTGCTTGCGGCCTCGTATGTGTAGGATTCCCTTGGTTCGGGAGCACTGGGCGAAATACTCATCAAAAATCTCCTCGGCGGCCAATCGATCTGGCACGGCCATCTGCCATCTATGTAACTGGGATTATCGCTGAGCCATTTATGGTTGTCTAGGTCTTGCGGCTCGATTTGTGTCGTGGCCAGCGTGATTCAACGGTGGTGGTCAAACCGCCTCGCGGCGTGAACTCGCCGCGCACGACGCACCACGTGGGATTTGTGGCGGCAACGATGTCACGGAGGATGCGGTTAACGGCGTTCTCATAAAAGATGCCGAGATCGCGGTACGCGAGTAAGTACATTTTTAGCGCCTTCAGTTCCAGGCACAGTTTTCGTGGCTCGTACTCGATGGTGATCGTTCCGTAATCCGGCAATCCGGTTTTTGGGCACACCGAAGTGTACTCGGGATAGCGCGTCACAATCCGGTAGCCGGGAAACTGATTGGGCCATGTGTCAAGGCGCGGCAGCCGGGCCTTGATGCCCGCGCCCGCGTGCTCGTCCGTGTAATCCGCCATGCTTCACCTCATCCATTTCGGGGCTTTGCCAGAATGCAGCAGAATTTGAGCCCGCCAGAACACCAGAATGAATAATTGTACACGTTGAATCAACAGGTCACAGATGGAACTTGCCTGAGTGTCAGGCTTCACGTATCCTTTCCGCAGAAATCCAGGGCCCGCGGATATCCATGGAGAAATGAAATTGCTGTGTCCGGTCTGCCATAGTGACACTCCCCGCCGGTCTCGCCGGCGAAGTGTAAAAGACTACATCATCAGCGCCGCTTTCTTGCGACCCTGGCGTTGCCGGAGCTGCGATCAGCGATTCTATGCCTGGGCGGTCCCGATTGGATATGTCAGCCACGTGCATTGCGCAATGTGCGGCAACATGGACCTGCAGCGGATTTCACGGGAACATGGCGCAGGCACGTTCGCATGGCTATTTCGACTGCTCCACTTTCCCACCTATCGTTGCGCGCCGTGCCGGAACCGTTTTTTTTCTATCCGTAGATACCGGCGCATCGTGCCCACCCAAAGCGAAGTGGAATCAAGAACAGCATCGCAGCCCATTTCAAATTAGCGATGTTGCCCCGCGGAAAAATATCCGGCGCGCACCGTTGCGAGAGTTCACATGAATAAATACTGGATGGTGGGCCTCGGCGGATTCCTCGGGGCCATCGCACGCTTCTGGCTGGGAGGATATATCAGCGACCGTCTGGGAGCGCGCTTCCCGTACGGAACGTTCGTGATCAATATTTCGGGATCGTTCCTGATCGGCCTGATCGTCACCATTTTGGCCGAGAGAACGCACTGGAATGCGAACTGGAGGTATCTGATTCCCATTGGTTTTATCGGCGCGTACACCACATTTTCCACGTTTGAACTGGAGACCTTTCAGAGTCTGAGCGACGGCGAGTTTCTATTCGCTTTCTTGAATGTATTTCTAAGCGTTGTTCTCGGGTTCATCGCGGTCTGGCTCGGTGTGATTACGGGACGCACCCTCGGCTGAATGGGTGGACTTGCCATCTCTATAAAAGCGCGTCAGGCTACTTGCGATTTCAATGAGGGAGGAGGTAAAGATGTTAGTCCCTGGACCGGCCAAGAAAGTGAACATATATGTTGGAGAAGACCAGCAATATCACAGCCATGCTCTCTACACTGCGATCCTGGATTTTTTATTTTCCCGCGGCGTCTCCGACGCTCAAGCGTTTCGCGGAATTGCCGGGTTCGGCGCCGACCATAAAATGCACACCGCCCGGATCCTCGATTTGACGGTGAACCTTCCCGTGAAAATCGAATTCATCGAATCGGCGGAAAAACTGGACGAAATCCTGCCAACGATTCAAGAGATGGTCGGAACCGGCCTGATTGAAGTACAGGATACTTTAGTGATCAAAAACGATTATCAGAGCGGAAAGAAGTCTTAGAAACGATCGCTGCTTATTTTGAGCATTCGCTGTCGCGCGTTGGCCGCAAATTTACGATCCCGCTCACCCTTGCTTATTCCCTGGCTTCATATGAAAATTATCAATGCACCGAACCTTGCGCGGCGTGAGATTTTCCGAACTCGCTGTTGTGTAGGCGGCCCGGGACATATGGAGGACTTACATAGTGCATCTGCCCAATTTTAATATTTACCTTTTTCGACGCCGCACTCTTCTCATCGGCCCTGTAATCGCCCCTATACTATTTCTGGCTTTCGCGTTATCGGCCGGTCCGTCAAACACATTCGCGCAAAATCAACCCGCTGCACAAAAACCAGCTCCCGCAACAACAACCCCATCGTCACCTTCGCAGCCGAAGCCGGGAGTGGAATTGCCGGAAGGCGACGGAAAAGCGATTGCTACGGAATATTGCCAGGATTGCCACAAGCTCACGAACCTGACAACATCGCGCAAGACCTCTGACGACTGGCATGACACAGTGCAGACCATGATGGATCGCGGAGCGCGCCTCCCGCAGGATAAATTTGATATACTCGTTCAGTATCTCGTTAAAAATTTTGGCCCGCAGAGTTCCGCCCCCGCAGCGGGAACTCCGGCAGCGGTAGCCCCGTCGTCCGGGACTGCGACTTCAGGAGCCGCGCAGCCGCCCAAGTCCGTGGAATTGCCGGAGGGAGAGGGAAAAGCGATTGCCACTGAGTTTTGCCAGGATTGCCACAAGTTGTCGAACCTGACGGCATCTCGCAAGGCGCCGGACGATTGGCACGATACAGTACAAACCATGATGGACCGCGGCGCGCGCCTCCCGCAGGATAAGGTCGATATTTTGGTAGCATACCTGGTCAAAAATTTTGGTCCCAAGGGTGCCGCTCCATCATCGGGAAGTGGTTCACCGGAAGATAAACCGGCTCCAGCTTCCCCGTCGGGCCATTGAGTTTATGCCGGTTGCGTGCTCTACTTTGCGAAGTTAAGTTCTGATAGGCTACACAGGATAGTTCTGCGCGGGCTTAATTTCATTGGCGATATCGTCTAAGGGTTAGGACGTAGCCCTCTCAAGGCTAAAATCCGGGTTCGAATCCCGGTATCGCTACCACAACCTATAGAATGAATAAGTTACGGAAGTCGCTATAGGTAAGCTAAAGGGAAAATGATCTTTCTCCGAAAATTTCTCCGGAAATCCCAGTATCTAATAAACAGGGAGCGGAGAAATGGCAAACCTGAACGTCAGCATCGTCCTCTACACGAAAAATAAAAAGTGGGTCAAGGCCACTGGCACAAAAGCCGATCCTACTGGACTGCTGTATTTGCGCTGGTACGAAGGCGACAAGCCCAAGTACATCCGGGCGGGCGAAAGCTGGGACGAGGCGGAATCGTCGCAACGGCGGCAGATTCGAAAACTGAATTGTGTCAGTCAAGGATTCACCGATCCGGACGAGGTTCCGGTTGGCGCTAAATTCAACAAGATTTACGACTGCCTCCGCTCCTACGTGAAGTACCTCCGCACCACCACCAAAACTAACGGGCGTCGATACAACGAGCGGATGATCCTTGCGCGGGAGGCGAACATCAAGCAGTTCATTCGGGAGATTATCCCCAACAAGCAGTTTGTGGAGCAAATCAATCGCGCAGACCTTCAGCGATATAAAGATTGGCTCAACAACCCCAAACCTAATGAAGAACGGAAAGCCTCCGCTACCAATACGGTCCGGGCGAAGCTTATGACGGTGACCAATTTCCTGCGAAACAATCAGGTGAAGGTAG
>JAOAPW010000107.1 GCA_025463105.1 Candidatus Acidiferrum typicum
GCCAGAACAGGCAAAGTCATCGAAAGCACGAACCGCCAGTGACGCAGCGGATGCGGCCGCTTGAAATAATTCAGGTCGATGCGTTGGGCGAGTTTTTTTGTTGTGCGCGTTCGTGGCACAGTGAGCCTTTAGTCCTGATCACGAGCTGCAACGTAAACGTTCCACGGTTGCACTTGTAGGGGCACGGCATTGCCGTGCCCCTACACTCGAATTCCAATTCACTCAGTATCGCAGCGCCATCACGGCATGAACGGCGCCCAACAAAATCAATGCGAGCGAAACAGGAATGTGCAGCAGAAGCCAGCCATGCAGCCACACATGCAGCCGCGCCTGAAGCGAAAGCTGGCGCTCCTCCTCGCAAATGCTCTCGAGATCCTCGAGTGTGGTGTGAAGCGCGGGTGGAACCAGCGTTCGCAATTGCGCGAACGCGCTGCGCGATTGCCCCGCGTCGGCCATCGCATGGCCCCGCGCACCGGGATTTTCCAAAAACGGCTTCAGCTCCTGCTCGAAAAAATTGCGTAAGGGACCTGTTTCATCCGTGCGGACCTCAACCGAGGCTACCGTCGAACCCGCAACACCCGCTGCGGCAGCTTTTGCCGGTTCGGCCATTGCTTGCATGAACAATTCTTCAGCCTCTTCGCGAAGTTGCGCGCGTACGTGCTCGATTTCCTCGTAAATCGTTTCCATTGTTATTTCGCGCGTCATCACGCGCGGCATGTAGTGTTGCAGCGCAGCTCCGAAGAGTCCGCTAGCAACAACAATAATCAGCAGCGTCATCAACACCGCGGTCAAGCCATGTCCGTAACGAAAACCGGAGTGGAACACGACGAGCGGCAAGCTGAGCAGTCCGAGCCAGAGATGACCGCGCATCCAGGTCTGAGCGCGCCCCACGCGCCAGACCGGAACTTTCTTCCGCGCTCCAAACAGTGCGGCAAAAATCATGAATGCAAATCCAACGCTGCCGAACACCAACCCCATCGTCGTGCCGCCCATGGGGCCCTCGGAAGGCGCGCGATAAACCCCATAGAGCAAGATCGAGCCGCCGAATAGAAGGAGCGAAGCAACCGCCCAACTCCTGTGCGTGTGGTCAATTCGCATGCTGAAATCTTTTTGTCCTGACGGTCACGCTAGCGCCTTTCCGATCTTCTCACTCGCTGTCCCAATGTTTCCGAAAAAAAATCGCGCGGCTCGACGCGATGCGCGGCATCATGCGGGCAGGCATACACGCAGCTGGGTTCGGCCTGCTCGGTGCAAAGATCACAAGTGGTCGCCTTTTTCTGGACGACCGCCTTTTTATGTCCAGGATTTTCGTGATCGTCGGCTTGCGCGGTGAAGGAATGCAAATTGATATTTCCGTACGGACAATTTTTCGCGCACAAGCCGCAGCCCACACACCAGTCTTCAATAATCACTTCCAGGGAATTGCGACGACGAATGGCTCCGACGGGGCAGCCCACCATGCAGAGCGGGTCGCGGCATTGCCGGCAGGACGTCGCCACCAGAAAATTCTCAAACCTGAGTCCTTCGCGAACCAGCCGCGTCACGCCATCGTGCGAATCCGCGCATGCAATCACGCACGCATCGCATCGCGTGCACTTGTCCAGATCCAGAACCAACAGGCTCTGCGCCTCCATCAATCCCTGCGAAAGAAAACGCTCCAGCGGAACGCTTCGTACCATCCGCAGGCGCTCCTGGTTCGCGTCCTGTCGTTCGCGCGCGACATTTTCCAGGCCCGCCCGCACACCGGGAAATTTCTCGACCATCGCCCGAAAATCCTCGGCGGAGATGCGGACCAGTTCGACGTGATCGAGCGCAGTGCAGGCTGCGGTTCGCGCGCCGCCTCCCAGCAGCCCAATCTCGCCAAAATAATCGCCGCGCGACAAATACGCCAGCACCAGTTCGCCGCCAGGATATCCTTCGGAAATTTTTACAAATCCCAGCCGCACCAGATAAAAGCTATCCGCCGGCTCTCCCTGCTTACAAATTACCTGGCCCGGCGTGAAGCGCACCAATTCCACTCGTTCGCGAAGGTGATCTATAAAATCCTGCGTCAGGCCGCGAAAAATCGGTACGTTCCGCAAGTGGGAGTCCAGCGCCCGGCTGCGGTAGGTCTGGTCGAGCTGCGCACGAAATGGCTTGCTCTTTTGGAGGACGTCGAGGACGTTGCGCAGCATCTCCAGCATCGTGCAATCGGTTTCGGCGCGTACCGTAGCGGAGCGCGGATAATAATTCATACAAGTCATTTCGCCGAAGAGTTCGCCGGGGCCAAGCTCGGCGACTGGATGGTCGTACGCAAGGTCCACGGGAGCATCGATAGGAATCGACTTGCGGTCCGCTTCATCTTCGCGGCAATCTTCCTGACGCGCGGCGAGACGGCTCGTCAGCTTGCTGGTGAGTCTTCCAAAAAATCCGCCGGGCCCGCCCTGCGCTTTTACATGCGCAATAGGACTCGCCAGTTGAACACTCGCCGTGCCTTCGAGAATATAAAATGCGGTCGAGCCAAACTCGCCTTCCCGGCAAACGATTTCACCGCTTTTGAAATGGCGCCAGACGGTCGCGTTCGCATTTTTTTTCAGGAATTGCGGGGAGACATCCTTAAACACAGGCAACTGCAGGAGGTCTTCGGCCGCAACGGGCGAACCGTTGGGCTGCCGCTCGATGTTCTTCAGCTCCTCAAAAATCAATGCGGCGCTCCCAAGAGTAGACGGATTTCATGCACATGGATGCATGTGGGACGAATTTCATATATCAGACCGCGCCTTGCGAGTCCATCCTGGTCCGGTGAGTGTTTTCCATAGCCGCATGTGAAGGAAACGACGGACAAGATCGAGTCCAACGGGTGATAGCTTTAGCGCCATTCATTTAAGAGCCCCTGTGTGGGAAATTCGTGCGCGACGATTCGTTGACTTCATTTCCTGCGGGCAGTATAAGAATTTCTGACGCGGGTTCGCGCTAAGGCTCGCGCGATTGGGGTCAAGCTGCGTCCGAACGAACGAATGACAATTTGGCCTGAGGGTAAGCGCTGGCCGCTGCGATGCGCCGTCATGTTGGGCGCTATTTTTTTTGCGGTGCTGCCGGCGGCGCCGGCAACCACTCCTCCTGCTGAGACGAGCAAGTACACCGGGCCCGGTTCCTGCAGTTCCACAAGCTGCCACGGCAGCGTCAAGCCTCGCGCCGATAGTCGCATTTTTCAAAACGAATACAGCATCTGGGTCGTCAAGGATAAGCACGCGAAAGCCTACGAGGCGCTGACCGGGCCGGTGGGTGAACGCATGGGCCGGATCCTCGGCGTAGGAAAATCCGAGCAGGCGGCGAAGTGCCTTGCCTGCCACGCACTGGATGTGTCAACCGATGCGCGAGCCAGGACGTTCGAACTGAATGAAGGCGTCACTTGCGAGAGCTGCCACGGGCCTTCGTCGGCATGGCTCGGGCCGCACACCACGCGAGGCTGGACGCACGAGCAATCCGTCGCCGCCGGGATGTACGACACGCGAAATTTAGTACGGCGCACGGAAAAATGCTTATCGTGCCATCTTGGCACGCAGGAAAAATTCGTCGATCACGAAATGATCGCTGCCGGCCATCCTGATTTATATTTTGAACTCGATTCATTCTCCTCCGTAATGCCGCGGCACTGGAAGGCTCCGCGCGAGAGCTCTCCTGGCGTGACGGCCGAAAACGATGCCTGGGCGGGCGTGCGCGATTGGGGAACCGGGCAAGCAGTGCAACTCCGGGCGTCCATGGAACGAATTGCGTGGCGCGCAAAAGGGAAAAACTGGCCGGAATATTCCGAGTTGCAGTGTTTTTCGTGTCACCACGCGCTGACTGCGCCTGAACAGAGCTGGCGGCAGGATCGCGGCTACCCGGGCCGCCGCCCGGGCGATCCTCCGTGGAATGGTTCCCGGTTCGCCGTCTTCCGTGAACTCGCGCATCAAGTGGATAACAATGCCGCCACGCGTCTCGACGATCAGATCGCACAGATCGCAAAAATGCTCAGCCAGCTGACCCCCGACCGCGAAGGCGTCACAGCGGCTGCCGCAAGCATCGCAGCGCTCTCGGGACAGCTTGTCACGCGGATTGAAACGCAACCGTTCGACGCCGCGATGACGTTGCGATTGCTGCAGCGAATTTCGGCCGACGCTGACGAGATTTCAAATGACGGCGAGCGTGCAGCCGAGCAAGCCGCCATGGCGCTGGATTCATTATTTATTGCGTGGAGCCGAAACG
>JAOAPW010000125.1 GCA_025463105.1 Candidatus Acidiferrum typicum
CCTCGGGGAAAATGACTCCGAGCAAACCCATGTCGCCAAGTTTGGGAATCAATTCGGACGGAAATCGCGAGGCTTCGTCCCACTCCATCACATGAGGAGCGATCTCAGCTTCCGCGAATTCACGGACACTGCGCCGAAGTTGCTGCTGCTCGTCGGTGAAGGAGAAATCCATGGGGCCTCGGCAAGCGCCATCGCGCGCGGCGGACAAATTTTATGGCAAGTTCAAATACAGGCCCGCACTCAATTATTTATACCATGCAGGGAAGGAAAAGATTTAACACAGAGTTCACCGAGATAGAGAGCACAGAGGGCGCGGAGATTTTCCGTTCGACCTGACAACCTTGCCGCGCCGGAAGTACTTCGTCTAGTTCCAGCCTACCTTGTGACCCGCGTTTTGTTCGTCGAGCCACTTTTTGAGCGGCGCAAAATAGTCCAGGATTGCCGTGGCGTCCATCTGGCGCTGACCGGTCATGGCTTCGAGGGCGTCCGGCCAGGGACGGCTCTCGCCTATCGCCAGCATTTTTGCGAGTTTTGCCCCGGCCGCTTTATTGCCATAGATCGAGCAACGATTCAGCGGGCCCGTGTAGCCGGCTTCTTTACAGAGGGCCCGATGAAATTGGAATTGCAGAATGGTGGCCAGGAAATAGCGCGTGTAAGGAACGTTGGCGTCAACGTGATACTTCGCGCCGGCGTCGAAATCATCTTCGCTTCGCGGAATTGGCGGAGCAACTCCTTGATATTTGCGGCGAAGCTCCCACCAGGATTTGTTGTAATCGGCGGGCTTGATTTCGCCGGAAAATACTTTCCATCGCCACTGGTCGACCAACAGACCGAAAGGCAGGAAGGCGACTTTATCGAGCGAGCGTTGCAGGAGCAGAGCAATATCTTCGGACACCGGAGGGACGGTATCAATCAGGCCGATCTTTTGCAAATATTCGGGTGTCACCGAGAGGGCGATTGTGTCGCCGATCGCTTCATGAAAACCGTCGTTGGCGCTGTTCTGGAAAAGCGGTGGCAGATTGTTATACGCCCGCTGGTAGAAATTATGGCCGAGTTCGTGGTGAACCGTGGCGAAGTCCTCCGCAGTAGGCTCAATGCACATCTTAATGCGGAGGTCATCTTTATAATCGATACTCCAGGCGCTGGAGTGGCAGACCACATCGCGGTCGCGAGGTTTGGTGAAAAGCGAACGCTCCCAAAATGTCGAAGGCAGCGGCTCAAAACCCAGCGACGTGAAGAAGGCTTCGCCGTAATGAACCATAGCCTTGGCGTCAATATTCTTCGCCTTAAGCGCTGCATCGACATCAGGTCCCGTTTTTGCATTTGCAGGCGCCAGCAGCGGATAAATATTATTCCACTCCTGCGCCCACATGTTTCCTAGCAGATGCGCGGGTATTGGAGCATCTTCCGGCACGACGTCTTTCCCATATTGTTCCGCGAGCTTCCAGCGAACGTACGCATGCAGCGAAACGTAAAGCGGGCGGACCTGTATCCACAATCGGTCAAGTTCCTTGCTGAAATCATCCGGAGGCATGTCGTAATTGGAGCGCCACATGGCGCCGACGTCTGCAAAACCCATTTCCTTGGCGCCTTGATTGCCGAGTTCCACGAGCCGCGTATAGCGCTTGCGCATCGGGGGAGCAATCGTGTGCCATCCCTGCCAGGCGGCAAGCAGTTCCTTGGGGTCATGGCTTTTGGCGAGGATTTTCTCGATGTCAGGAAGCTGCTTGCAGTTCTCTTTCTTGTCATCCGGACACCACGTACCCTTGCCATAGTCACCGTCGAGTGAGGCGGCAATCTTCGCGAGCTCGGCCTGGGCTGCAGGGTCGTGCGGCGCGGGAATGTCCACGGACAATTTCAGAAGCTTGAATTTGCGGGCCACGTCCGGCGGAAGCTGCAGTCTGTCGAATCTCTTTGCTTGATTAGCAAGTTGAGCGGTCGCGGCCTTCACAGCCTGATCGGCATCCGCGGAGATAGATTCAGTGTCTTCGGTAATGAAATTTTCCGCCACCCAGGAAGCGCGCCCGCTCTTGATCCACAGGTCCTGCAGGCGTGTTTCGGCCTGCTCGATGAAGCGTTTTGCCTCGGCGACGGTCGGTTGCGCGCCCAAGGGTTTTGTAGAGGATGATGGATTTATTTTCATGGGAGATTGCGCGCGAGCCATGGCAGTCATGAGAACCACAAAAAGAACGACCCGGCCTAATTGGCGTTGAAGTGAAGAACGCTGGAAAGACGCGATCGACGGCATGATTCAGTTTCCCTGCCTTTGCTCAATTCAATAGATTGACAAACACCTCATTTGAAACAGTCAGCCGGTCTGGCGCCAGGCGAAGCCGGGTGCCATCCCATTCGACCAGTCCTTGAGCGCGCAATTCTTCCACGCGCGGCTGCAAATTCGCATTGTACTCGGACTCAATGCGAGCAAGATCGATTCCGGCAAGCTGGCGCAAGCCCAGAAACAATTCTTCTTCGAGCGCATCGTCGCGCGACACCTCGGCAAGCTGCTCGATGGGAAATTTGCCCTGGCTGATTGCTGCAACGTAGGCCGCGGGATCGTGAGCATTGGCCCAGCGTTGCCGGCCATTAAAGGAGTGGGCGCCGGCACCGAATCCGCAATACGGTTGTCGTTGCCAATATTTCAGATTGTGGCGCGATTCGAATCCAGGTAACCCCCAGTTGGAGATTTCGTAGTGAAGGTAGCCTGCTTCTGCCAATCGTGCGCATGCTCGCTCGTAAAATGCCGCCATTGAATCGTCATCCGGCAGTGCCGAAGCGGAGTAGCGACTGCCTCCCGTTAATACTTCTAATCCCAGGCGGCTGCTTTCATCAATTTCCATGAGGTAAATGGAAACGTGCTCAGGCCGCATGGCGAGCAATCGCGCGACTGATTCGTCCCAACTGTCATGGGTTTGGTGCGGCAACCCAGCGATCAGATCGAAACTGACATTGTGGAAACCCGCCTCGCGAAGAACGTCGGTGGCTCGGGAAACGTCTTCGCATCGGTGCATACGGCCCGTGGCTTTCAGTTCGTTGTCCTGGAACGATTGCACGCCCATGCTGATGCGATTGAATCCGGCCGTACGCCATGCAGTAGCCTTCTCGGGAGTGATCGTTTCCGGATCGGCCTCCAAAGTGACCTCTTCGAATTTGCATTCGAATCCAGCACGCATGGCATTCAGGATTTCCGCAAGTCCCTTAGGATCAAGCAGGCTTGGCGTTCCTCCGCCGAAATAAACAGTATCGACAACGGCATTCGGGACCACCGCGATTCCTGACTCCCGCAGCAAGCGGGGATATTCAGCGACTTCGCGGCAAACGGCGTCGACATAGGGAGTGTACAGGTCGCGCGAAAACACACCGGTGTGAAAGTTGCAGTAAGTACACTTGGTCTGGCAGAAGGGGACCTGCACATACATTCCAAGGCGCATGGTCAAGCTAAAACTTTAGCATAAGGCGAGCCCTGGTGCGCATTTTCGGTTTAGGTTCTCGTAGGACATGCACTCTTGCCTGTCCGCCTGGCGTGCAACTGATCACAACCGGACACACGCGTGTCTGTCCTACTTATTGCTTGTAATCGCCGGGCAGTTTTCCTAAATTAAGCAGTATGGAGATTCCATGCGACCACACTCAAAGTTTTTGGCGTTGATCAGCCTGGTTGTTCTGTTCGGATCAACCTGCTACGCCGCGACCATCACGGGAAGCGTGAAAGGACCCGACGGCGCGCCGTTTGAGGGAGCATTTGTCCAGGCGCAAAACACGAAGACGCGAATGTGGTTCATCGTGTTGACCGACAGCCAAGGCCGCTACCGCGTGGAAAAAGTGCCGGCCGGGGAATATAACATCTCGACGAAAGCCACCGGATTTCGTAGTGATCCGAAGCCGGGAGTGACACTCACAGCGGACCAGGACGCATCGTTCGACTTTGCACTGCAAAAGGCCAATATTCGCTGGAACGAACTCTCCATTTACCAGGCCAAGCAATTGATTCCCGCTTCGACGGGCAAGGACACGCTTTTCGCGCAATGTTTCGTTTGCCACGGATTTCAAACGCGCATGGCTTCCGTGCGTCGCGACGAGGATGGATGGAAGGACCGCGTTCAATTTATGCGGGACGCCATGCATTTCAGCCTGGGCTGGCGCTTCGATGACAAGAAGGCCGCAGACGTATCATCGTTTTTGAATAGCTCGTTCGGCAATGACGCCACACTGCCGCGATCTCCGGCCGAATTACCCGAATACAAAAATACAACGCATAAATTCAGCAGCGATGCCATGAACATCGTGTTCGTCGAATACGAAATGCCCGGGCCAAGCCGCATGCCATTCAGCGCGGCGCCGAGCAAAGACGGCTATCTCTGGATCCCCAATTTCGGAATCGCAAACAAAATTACCCGGCTTGATCCAAAAACCGGCGCGATGGAGGACTTCCCTGTTCCCAATTCCGGGACCGCTGCTGTCCATTCCGCTGTAGAAGCTCCGGACGGTTCGGTTTGGCTTACCGAACAAGGTCCCAACAAATTGGGAAAATGGGATCCAAAGACTCAAAAAGTAACTGAGTATCAGGATGCGTATCTACCGGGAAAAGAAGGCAACGAATCCGCCGGATCGAAACATACGGTGAGATTTGATCCTCGCGGGAACGTGTGGGCGACTGGTTATCCGCTAAGCCGATTGGATCCGGAGACCGGAAAGTTTACCGATTTCTGGG
>JAOAPW010000131.1 GCA_025463105.1 Candidatus Acidiferrum typicum
TTCCTCCGGAGCTGATGCTTCTTCCGAATTGGTTTGCGATTAACATTTATGAGATGTCTTCGTGGACGCGCGGGATCGTGATTCCGCTGACGATTCTCTATGCGCACAAACCCCGTTTCGCAGTACCGGGCGGCATTTCCGTGGAGGCATTGTTTAAGGATCCTTCCCGCAAGGCGCTCGCATTTGATTGGGATAAGCAATTCTTCAGTTGGCGGAATTTCTTTTTAGCGCTGGACCGCGGCTTCAAGCTGTACGAGCGCATTCCATGGAAGCCATTGCGGAAACGGGCGCTGGGACAGGCGCGGCAGTGGCTGCTCGAACACATGGAGCGCACCGAAGGATTGGCCGCAATTTATCCCGCCATGATGAACGCGATTTTTGCTCTTCTTGCGCTGGGACATTCGCCGGATGATCCGCTGACTGCTCGAGAAATTCGAGAATTTTCGCGTTTCGAGATTGAGGAAGGCGATACCATCCGCGTTCAGCCATGCGTTTCGCCTGTCTGGGACACCGCGATCGCCATGGTTGCCCTCGAAGAAGCTGGCCTGCCGCCCAATCATCCCGCCTTGATCGAGGCAGCGAGCTGGCTGCTTGAAAAACAAATTGTAGGTCCGGGCGACTGGATGTTGAAGACGCCCGGGGTTATGCCCGGCGGATGGGCGTTCGAGTTCCGCAATGATTTCTATCCCGATGTCGATGACACTGCGTTTGTTCTGATGGCGCTGCAACGTGTGGATTATCCGGATAAATCGCGCATGGAGGCGGCCACGCGTCGAGGCCTCACCTGGCTGTTGGCGATGCAAAATCACGACGGCGGCTGGGGCGCATTCGACCACAATAACGACCGCCAATTTCTGTGCCAGATTCCTTTCGCCGACCACAACGCCATGATTGATCCGTCGACGGCGGACGTTACGGCGCGCGTTGTCGAATGTCTGGGCTGGTACGGCTGGTCCGCAAGCCATCCTGTCATCGAGCGAGCGGTGAAATTTTTGTTGAAAGATCAAACAGAAGAAGGCCCGTGGTTCGGACGCTGGGGCGTGAACTACGTATACGGAACCAGCGGCGTGCTTCGCGCGCTTGAAACCGTTGCACTGACTGCTCGCGGATACTGCCAGCGGGCGGTCGAGTGGTTGCGTAAGGTCCAGAATACCGATGGAGGCTTTGGGGAATCGATCGCTTCCTACTATGACCCGGCGCTCAAAGGAAAGGGCGTCAGCACCGCGTCGCAAACCGCGTGGGGCCTTATCGGATTGCTTGCAGCCAGTGACGCCGACGATCCTGCGGTCACGCGGGCGGTTAACCATCTGGTTGAGCGGCAGCAATCGGACGGCTCGTGGGCCGAAAAAGAGTTTACCGGCACGGGATTTCCGTGCGTGTTCTACTTGAAATATCACTTGTACCGGAATTATTTTCCTCTGTATGCGCTGGCGCGTTACCGCAATACTACACAAGGGACCACCCAATTCTGTGCGCTGCGAGTGCGGCCCCAGGAATTTGATCGGCGATTAGTAACCCAGGAGAATTGATGAGATACCCGTTAAAAATGACCGCAAATCTTGCGAAATATATCGCCACCCAGCGCCTGCGCGGCGCGGATAAATTTCCGATGGTGATGATGCTGGAGCCTTTGCATGCCTGCAACCTTACGTGCACGGGATGCGGCCGAATCCGCGAATACAAATCGACGATCAACGAAATAATGACGGTGGAGCAGTGCGTGGCGGCTTCCGATGAGTGCGGCGCGCCGGTGGTTTCCATCTGTGGCGGCGAGCCCATGATTTATCCGGAAATCGGCCGGCTGGCGAAAGAGATTCTGGCGCGTGGACGGCACATTATTTTGTGCACCAACGGAATGTTTATTCGCAAACGCCTGCATGAGTTTAAGCCCACCTCCAGCTTCTTCTTTAACGTACACCTGGACGGGTTGGAGCGAACGCACGATCTGTGCGTGGAGAAAGATGGCGTGTTCCGCGAGGCCATCGAGGGAATCAAGGCCGCCAAGGCCGCGGGATTCATGGTCTGCTCGAACACGACGATCTACAAAGAGACCGACTTGAATGAGATCGCCGATCTTTACGCCTACCTGGATACGCTGGGAGTCGACGGATTTATGCTTTCCCCGGCGTATGGATATTCCGCTGTTCAGACGCAGGATATTTTCATGTCGCGCGCGGATATCCGCGAAAAGTTTCGCGAAGCGGTGGCCCTGCTCGACAAACACAACCTGATGGTTTCTCCCATCTATCTGGAATTTTTGAGGGGGGAACGAGAACTCGAATGCACGGCCTGGGGAACTCCGACGTTTAACCCGCGCGGTTGGAAGGGCCCTTGCTACGTCATTACCGACAACCATTACAAATCGTATCGCGAGATGGTCGATACGACGCCGTGGGAAAAGTATGGTCCGGGCAATGATCCTCGTTGCGCCGATTGCATGATGCACGTTGGATTCGAGACGACTCCTGTGCTCGGCGCCAAACGCCAGTTGGGCGATACCTGGAAAATGTTGAAGTGGCAATTTTCCGGCCGCATGGGCGGACATCCCGGCAGCAGTGCGGATTATGGCGGACCCACGAGCGGCCCTACGAGCGGCGGTACATTGATGCCTCCTCCGCCAAACACGGATTTGGTTTCTTCCGACGGGAGACTGCGAGTGCTATGAAGACCCTGGTCACCGGGGCCACAGGCTTTCTTGGGAGCCACGTAGCGCGGCAGCTTGCAGCGCGCGGCGAACGAGTGCG
>JAOAPW010000160.1 GCA_025463105.1 Candidatus Acidiferrum typicum
TTTGCGCTGATTGGAACATCTCCGGGGGTTCCACCAGACACTGTTTCCAAAATGAGTCCTCTGATAGTTGGCCCGCCTGCCATTGAGCCAGATTCGAGATTGACACCGACACTTGGCCTCCGTCGGCTGAATCAAAGATTATTACCACACCGCCGGGCGGTTGCGCTGCAGAGGACTGTTCCTTAATCGCTTCGACGAACACAGACTTCGCGAATTTCCGTTTAGCGTCTCCGGAGGTGGCTTGGCTGGCATCGGTTGCCGGTTCCACCCAAATGATCCGGACCGTCTTACCCTGCAGTTGTGGCCATTTGCCGCTGAAGGCATGCGTATCCTCGTGAATCACACGGAATACCGGCTTGTCACTGGCGGCGGGGGGAGTTTGCGCTTTTGAGATTTTGACGAATCCCTCTGGCAGGTCTAATTGCGCACGCTGAATCCAGCCGCGAGCGGGGCCGGAGATTTGCACATGAACCCAGTTGCCTTCTAAACTGATGACCTCGAACTCATCTTCCGCGTCGGCCGTGAGAAGCACGGTCCCTCCCGGCTTCGCCAGGATGGGTGTCCCCGCTTTGCGCACGACCGCGAGATTGTCTGGGTGGGATTGGTTGCGCAGGATTTCCTCAAGGTTCTGAACATCGTCGCTCAGCGACTTTGCGCTCTTTTCGGCCTGTTCCCGCCGCTGCTCTAATGAGTTGAGATCTTCCTTGCTGGGAGCAGTTGTGGGCCCTGTCGAGGGCTCCCTCAACACAGGCGCGAGACCTAAGGGGCGGTTCGCAAGCGCAGCCCTCGTGGGCGCGGTTGGTAGAGACACACGGGGCGCCGCGTTCGATGGGGTAGGAGCCGTGCTGGTTGTTTTTTTCGCGAGCAGCTCGCCGAGTTGATCCAGCAGATCGGTCTCGATTCTTCTGTTAGAGGGAAGAACGCGGTAACCCGATTGCGCGGCAGCCGGGTCCGTGTACCATGCCGTGATCTTCGCGGTGATGCGCACAAGCGTCTGGCCGCCGGCGTCCGAACTAACCTGCGCGGCGCATTCGTAAAATCCACGACCGAAATGGTCAAGCGGTTCGCGGCCCTCTTCCACAAACCCTTCGAGGATTGGCAGGCGTCCCTTAATCGAGCCATGAAGCTGTTGGATCGCCTGGTCCACCTCTGCCTTTGAATTCGGAAACCGCCGCTCGATTGGGGAGTCTTGCGCGGAAAGCGGTTTAATGGACCAAAGCGTAGCTATCAGTGAACAAACGGAAAGCAGCGGGAAGAATTTGTTCGTCAGTTTTTTCTTCATGGAAGCTGCTCCGTTTCATCCCGCCGCAACCATCCGCGGTGCCCGTCGGGGGTTTGCACACCGTACCAGTTCGGAGTCACGATCAGGACAATGACATCAGTTCCAGCTTCCAGAGACACGAGAGCCGCCGACTTCCGAAAGGGCGCGGTCTTCAATGCTATTTTCGCTTTCACGCGCAGTTCCACTTCATGCCGCAGATCGTGGCGTCGTTGTTCAAGATCGCGGATGGAAGACGCCGCCGCATCGAGCCTTGCCGTCTCTTCCTGCCGCTTGCGAAGCGTGCTCGACTCGGCGGCGGATTCTTCCTCGCGCTTCTTCAGATTCGTCGCCGCCTGCTGCCGTTCCTCCTCAGTCTTCTGCTTCGCCAACTGTAGTTCCTGCACCCTGTCCTGAATGGCCTTGAATTCACTTGACTCCACCGTGCCGTCGGAACGGTGCGCTTTGCGCCGGCCTTCTTCGACGAAGATCGCGTCGATCCGCACGCGGGTTCGTGCTTCCCCCGCGGGTTCGACGACGTATCGCACCGTCACGGTTCCGAGATCGGCACTGTCCAGAAAGTGGCGTGGCGCCAGAACGCCAATGACCATTTTGTAGAATATGTGTCCAGTACCCTGCCATTGCCCGAAGGCATCCGAGGATTTCGCGGGTACTGCGCCTGTTAGCGTCTTGTCCCTTTCGTAGACATAGGTACCTCGGATAATGGAATCCGTCGCGATGTCCTGCACAATCGGCAGCACATCAGATTCCTTCTCTGGAAGCTCCATCACAAAGCCCGGAGATTCTTTGATGTTGTCGCCCGAGAAGGCGGTTGCCGCACAGAAAAGCGTCGTGAAGACAGAACTCAACACGAGAACGCCGCTAGGAGTCAGGAGCCGCCGGGATTTGACATTGTTTGTGTGCATGGAGTTTACTAATGTGTTAGATATGATGTTCGGTCAGATTGCCACAATGAGCTTGGAGCCTCGAACAATCATTCCTTAGCTCCGCCCAATCAGTTTGTCAATTGTAAACTTGAGTGTCTCGATGGTCGCCAAAAAATTCACTGGTTCTCTGCGCGGAAATGTTTCACGACTCCATCGCGGGAGGTAAAAGCCGGGCCCGCATGAGGATAATGTCGAAAAACACCGGTAGAAAAGTCGTCTCTTTACGCAGTGAACTACAGTGAACTAGGTAGTATTTTCGTAATTAGCTAAGTGTTTGTTCCTGGCAAAAATACTGTGTTCCCCAAAATTTGTAAAATGTTTGTATATTTTCCTTGCATTGGGTTTTTCCTGAGCGTATATCGGAATTGTTCGTGAAATATCTCACCGCTTTGGCCTGCCGAGGTTCTTTTTCCTGCCAACACAGAAGGAGGGTACGTGCTCAGCGAAGTTATCGGCTTCAAACGACTTGCCGTTCGCCTGCTGCCCAGCTCTTTTCTTATGCTGTCATGCATGATTCTCTCATTCATTTTCATCGATGCTAAGCCTGCCTACACACTCCCGTTGTCTCACTCAGTCCCTGTACGAGCCATTCCTGCGTTCGCCCGCAAATATGGATTGCCTTGTTCTGCCTGCCACACCGCTTGGCCGGAATTGAACTTCTTTGGTCTGGCATTCCGCGACCGAGGATATCAGTTGGGCAATGAACGCGACTCTCCCATCTGGCAAAACCCTTCCTTTTGGCCGGTGACTGCCCGCATGACTCCAAACTGGCACCGAGAAAGCACGGATCAGCAACTGACGGATGCCGTTCCGGGGAACCCCGCGAGCGGCTTTGGGCCGCCGGGAACGGTCATGCAACATGGATTCGATCTCTCGGGAATGGATTTATGGCTGGCCGGAACGTTGTACAAGAACATCTCGTTCTCGCTGCTGCCGTCGTCGGATTCTACGGGGACCTTCCACTTTGAAAACGCTTTCGTGCGATTTGACAACCTCGCGGGTAGTAAGTGGTTAAACCTCCAGGTCGGCCGCTTCGAGCTTGACAACCTGATCTCCGAAAAGCGGTTTCTGTTTTTGTCCGCGAATGGCGGATTCTACCAGAACTACCATTTCATTCCACTCGGTGACTCGAATACTTTCGGGATCGGCGACAACCAGATGGGGGTCGCATTACAGGGGCATTCCTCGAATAGCTATACGCGGTACACCGTCGCTGTCCTGGGCAGCAATGAGGGTGGCGTCGGCTTTACGAACAGCGTCACGCCGCCGGCACCCGCCAACAACTTCACCGGCCGGGATTACGACGTGTTTTTGGCGTTTACGCAAGGGTTCCAAACGGGGAGCCTGGGGGTACAACGAATCCAGCCATTCATTTACTACGGGCACAGACCGACGATATTCAATCAAACCGTTACTGGTGTCCCGATACCCGGCACAGGATCAGGCAACGAGCCGTTTTACCGCGTTGGCGTTCAGAGCGATTTCTTCCTGGGTAAATTAGAGTTCCTCCCGTTTTTCCAGCACGCGCGAGACAACGTCCATCTCGCGAATTCCGTCCCGTCGAATACACCGCTGTCTCCTGGGATGCAGAGTGCCATCTGGAACGGCGGATTTATCGAAACTCACTATTACGTGAACCCAAAGCTGGTATTCACCCAGCGCTGGGAAATTGTACGGATGGCGCAGCAGGGAAACACTGCAACGCCAAGCACGCAGGGAAACATTGATGCCTATTCGTTTGGATACCGCTGGTATCCGATCATGTTCAGCCGGGCGGGGCTGGCCTGGCACATGGAATACTCGATTGTAAAGAGCATCGGTATGGTACCGCTTAGCCTCAATGGAAGTGGCTTACCGCCGCTAACGTCGACCACCCCTGTTTGGAGCAGTAGTGCGTTCGTCGGCTTTGACTTCGACTTCTAAGGGAGAGCGCGCTCATGAAAACGAACATACAGGCGAAATCATTTGTGCTCTCGTGGGTGCTTGCTCTGGTTGTTTTTCTTGCAGGTGCGACCTCGGGTTTCGCGCAAATCGACACGAATATTCATGCAGCTACCAAGAATATGGAGAGTCACATCGGCGACAAAACCGGACACGCTTATGGCGATGGGCAGGGCCGTCCGGATGCAGGTGTGCAGCTTTACCGTCGTTACTGTGTTGGCTGCCATGGGGCCGGAGGCGACGGCGAGGGCGAGAATGCGCTATGGATTGACCCGAAGCCACGTGACTTCACGCTCGCCACTTTCAAGTGCCGTTCCACACCTACCGGAACGCTGCCGACCGATGAAGACCTCTTCAACAACATCACAAGGGGTTTTGTTACTACCAACATGCCCGCATGGAACGCCCTCACAGAGCAGGACCGTGCGAATTTGATTGCCATGGTCAAGGCGTTTTCGACGCGATGGCAAACAGAGAAGCCCGGTACGCCAATCATGATTCCGCCCGAGACGCCCGCGAATATCGACAGCATTCTGCACGGTCGTGAGCTGTTCGAGAAAATACAATGCTGGAAATGTCACGGACCCGAGGGGCACGGAGACGGCCCTTCCGCCTTGACGCTGACCGACACCAAGGGAAATCCGATTCGGCCGTATGATTTCGCGACGGGAACCAGGTTTAAGTGCGGAGCGACGAACCAGGATCTCTACCGAATTTTTATGACGGGGCTTGACGGAACGCCCATGCCCTCGTTCTCAGACAACATCAAACCCGAGGAGGCTTGGGACCTGGTGCACTTCTTGCGTACCTTGCAGGTATCCCTCAAAACTCCCGAATTGACCACGTTTCAGACCTGGCTGAAGGGCCATCCGAATACTCTGAAACCGATTGGGCAAGAAGTTCCTCCAGGCGCGTGATTTTTTAACTGTTATACAACCGTAAGGAGAGTTGCTATGCAAGCCAGATATGCTCTACTTCCAGTTCTATTCGCCCTGACGGTGGCGGTTGCCAGCGTAGGACCGGCCCCGGCTGGCACAATCGAAGGCAAGGTTACCTACACGGGAACACCACCGAAGATGAAGCCGATCGACATGTCCAAAGAGCCGACTTGTGCCAAGGAGCACAACCCGCCCTTACTAAGTGAGAACGTCGTAACGGGCCCCGCGAACGCTCTGCAATACGTCGTCGTGTACATTTCGGCGGGGGAACAATCCGCTCAGCCTCCCAGCGAGCCAGTCCGATTCGATCAAAAGGGTTGCATGTATGTGCCGCACATTCTCCCGATGCATACAAACCAGCCGCTGCAGATCTATACAGATGACCCGTTCACGCACAACATTCACCCCATGCCGAAACGCAACCCGGAATGGAATAAATCGCAGCCCCCTGGTGCGCCGCCAATCGATACGAAGTGGGGAACCCCTGAATTCATCGAGGTGAAGTGCAACATTCATCCTTGGATGCACGGCTACTTTGCAGTCCTGAACACCTCTCATTATGCGGTGACGGACAATGAGGGAAACTACAGCTTGAAGGGGCTTCCGCCCGGCAAGTATACGGTGACAGCTTGGCAGGAGCAGTACAGCACACAGAGCCAGGAGGTTACAGTCGGCGCAACTGGAGCCGCGAGCGTGAATTTCGTCTTCAAAGTTACGCCTTATCTTTATTAGGAATTAGGAGTAGGAGAGCCAAACCCATGCGGGTTAGTGAACACAGACGGGAATGCGCGGGCCTCGAATGGCAGGCTTGGCTCGCATCGGCAGAGAGTCATGCCAGCATCGGACCGCAAGTAAAACTTCACGCTACAGAGGCGAATTGCGATGGGCAAACTATTTGGGGTGGTCCTGGCGATTATCACGGTGGTATCGGCCGGATTCATTGTGGCACACGTATGGTGGATGCCGGTTGATATATCAACCATCGGTCCGAGGATCGACCGGCAATTGGATGAGACCATGCTGGCGACCGGAGTCCTGTTTCTTTCCTCTCAATTAATTCTCGCCGCCTTTGCATGGAAATTCGGCGACGACAAAGAACGGAAGATCAAGTATTTTCCCGGCGGTGGCGGTCCTCTCATCGTGTTCGCGATCATCCTGGTGGGGATGGAAATCCTGGTTCTCTCGTTCGTGGGTTCCAAGGTCTGGGCGTCTATCTACATGACGCCGCCCGAGCAGGGATCTCTTCAGGTTGATGTGGCCGCTGAACAATTTGCCTTTAACTTCCGTTATCCGGGTCCGGACGGCAAGTTCGGCACCGTTCATCCCGAACGCGTGAGGGATGGTAATGGAAATTTTTTTGGCCTGGACCCGGAAAATGATGTCGACGCGCGGGATGACGTCATCGTGGGCACGCTGACGGTGCCCCTTGGCCAGCCCGTCGCTCTCACCATGCATAGCAAGGACATGATTCACTCCTTCTATGTTCCCGAATTGCGTATTCAGCAAGACATCGTTCCGGGTCTGACTATCCCATTGCATTTCACCGCGACCAAGGTTGGCAAGTTTGAGATCGTTTGCACGCAGTTGTGCGGACTTGGACATTACAGTATGCGGTCATTTCTCGAGGTGTTGCCGCAGGACCAGTTCGATCAGTGGCTTAAAAGTCAGTCCGGCGATTAGAAATTGGCCCGGCGCTGCCGCATCTCGCCGGCAGGCGGCCTAGATTGTGAGGCATGCCCATGAGTTCGCCAGAACCAGCAGTTCATCACCACGGACCGCCGCAAAGTTTCATTCGCAAATACATTTTTAGCCTCGATCACAAAGTGATTGGGAAACAATATTATGGCCTCGCTCTTATAGCCGTTCTTGCCGGTTTGATCTTGTCCTGGTTAATGAGGATTCACCTGGGCTGGCAGGCCGCAGCCATACCCCTGCTTGGCAAGCTCTCGCCGACGGGCGCTCCGGGCAACGTAATGACTCCGGACTATTACTTGTCATTAATGACCATGCACGCCACGCTCATGATTTTTTTTGTGCTAACTACCGCGCCCTTCGCGGCCTTTGGAAACTACTTACTGCCCATTCAAGTGGGAGCGGAGGATATGGCTTTCCCTCGCTTCAATATGATGTCTTTCTGGGTTACGTTTGTAGCCTTCGTGGTACTAATCCTCTCGTTCTTCGTTGGAGACGGACCGCCGCTGGCTGGATGGACCTCGTATGCGCCGCTAAGTTCCGTAGGCGGCGTTGCCGGGCCAGGCCAGGGAACAGGCCAGACCCTATGGGCGGTATCCATCGCTATCTTTTGTATCGGTCAATTGCTGGGTTCGCTGAACTTCATTACCACAACTCTGGACTTGCGGACGAAAGGGATGTCGCTGGCGCGCATGCCGCTTTCGACGTGGGGATGGTTCGTGACCTCGGTAATCGCGTTGCTCGCCTTTGCAGCTTTATTGCCGGCCTGCGTGCTGCTGATTCTGGATCGAACAGCGGGGACGAGCTTTTTCAGCTCGGCCGGCCTGGTTGTGAATGATCAGGTGCTGCCTCATTCCGGCGGCTCGCCTCTCTTGTGGCAGCACCTGTTCTGGTTCTTTGGCCACCCCGAGGTCTATATTGCCATCCTTCCCGGTTTCGGTATCATCTCCACCGTTCTTCCCGCCTTCGCGCGCAAGCGCATCCTAAGCTCGCGAGCCGTGATCGGCTGCATGGTCTCCATCGGGTTTCTCAGCTATATGGTATGGGGACATCACATGTTCGTGAGCGGAATGAACCCGTTTTCGGCAGTGCTTTTTTCGTTGCCCACGCTGATTATCACGATCCCCGCGACCATCATGGTGCTGCTCTGGCTGGGCACTTTGTATGGGGCCCGGATGCGCTACACGGCCTCCGCGCTATTCTCTGTTGGGTTCATCTCCGTGTTTATCACCGGCGGCCTTAGCGGCTTCTTTCTCGCGCAGCCGTCGCTTGACACATACCTACACGCCACCTATTTCGTCGTGGCCCACTTCCATTTCGTAATGGCGCTTGCAGCCATGTTTGGAATTTTTGCCGGCACCTATTTCTGGTTCCCGAAAATGTTCGGTCGAATGATGAACGAAACGCTGGGCAAGTGGCACTTCTGGTTGACTTTCATCGGCGTCTATTGCGTCTTTATGCCCATGCATTATCTGGGCCTCGCCGGGAATGTTCGCCGCTATGCTGCTTTCACCGATAATTATCTTGCGCCGCTGATTCCCTTGCACCGTTTCATCAGCATCTCGGCCTTCTTCGTCGGCGCGGCGCAGTTAATCTTCTTCTTCAATCTGTTTTGGAGCCGCTTTTGGGGAGCAAAGGCAACGGACAATCCCTGGGAGGCTACCACGCTGGAGTGGTCGACGACTTCGCCGCCGCCATTTGACAATTTCGGCGGTAGACACCTGGTTGTCTACCACGGACCAGAGGAGTACGGGGTGGACAGCGACACACTTGAGTATGTGATGCAAACTGCACCCGAGCAAATCAAAACAACCTGAGCAGAGTAACGGAGGGAGCCCAAAAGATGGCGTCCACAACCAAAGTTCCGCCGCAAAGGCAAATCGCGCCCGATTTGACGAGCGACGGGCAACGCATGGGTGGTTCCGAGCTTCGCGGCCGAAGCCGAAGTGCCGCAGTGGGCGTCGCTCAGAATGCTTTGCCTGCTGAAACGGGTATTTGGGTGGCGGTCGCAGCCATCTCGATGTCGTTCGCTTCTCTGATAAGCGCTTTGATTGTCCGGCAAGGCGTCGCACCCGATTGGCTCCATTTTCAGCTGCCTCGAATGCTGTATCTCAATACGGCGATTCTCCTGGCCAGCAGTGTCACGCTGGAAATTTGTCGCCATGAGTTCGATCTCCGGCCCGACTTCAACGGAGAAGAATCGCGGGGTGATGAAGCGGCAGCCCGCGCCTTTCCATGGCTCTGCGCGACCATGGCGCTCGGATTGTTTTTCGTCCTCGGGCAAGTGATGGCATGGCGGGACCTTGCCGCGAAGGGTTTGTTCCTGTCTTCAAGCCCGAGCAGCTCCTTTTTTTATGTGTTAACGGCTCTGCATGGCTTGCATTTGCTGGGCGGAGTCGCAGGTTTGGCCTATGTCCTTTACCGGTTCCGGCCAAATGCTGATCCCCAACAAAGGGGCGTGCTCGGAGTGGCGTCCGTGTATTGGCACTTTATGGATGGCCTATGGGTGTTTCTGCTCGTGATTCTTGCGGCCCGTACATGAGCGGCTCATGGAGGAAAATGTGAATGAACCCGAGGTGGCGGTCGGGATTGACCATGAAACCTGGAACGAAGAATCTCCTTACCGCATACCATCCAGGAAGCTGGGTATGTGGCTCTTTATCCTGTCGGATGCCGTCACGTTCGCAGCCATCCTCTATGCTTACGCCTTTGTCCGCTTGGCAACAGCAAACTGGACGAGACCTTTCGAAGTTTCCAGCATCGTAAACGGCGTCGTCATGACCACTGTGCTGCTGGTCAGCAGCGTCACGACGCTTGCTGCACTCGATGCCGCCAAGCACAATCAGAGATCACGGTCCGTGACCTGGCTCGGCGTGACCATGCTGCTTGGAATGCTCTTCGCGGCTCTGCACATTCGCGAATGGATCAAGATGATTGATAAGGGCTGGCGGCTGTTTCAAAACCCCACCGGTGGGCCGGTGCTTTTCGGGTCCACCTTTTTCTGTATCACCGGTTTGCATCTGATGCACATCATCGCCGGTGTTGTCGCCATTGCCGTAGTGGCCATCAAATACAGCAGGGGGAGCTTGGATACCGGCCACGTTGAGTCGGTCGGCCTTTACTGGCATTTCGTGGACCTTGTCTGGATGTTCGTTTTTCCTCTCGTTTATTTGATGAACGCCAAGTAAGGCCTAGAAGGACACGAGGACCGCGGGAGGCGGAGGAGAGATGGACAATACGGGAACGAGCAGAGTTCTGGGAATGAAAGCCAACTTGTTACTGTGTTTTGTGCTGCTGTGCATCGTCGGAATTGAAGTTTTCTTGACGTACCGGCATCTTTCCACTGAGACGCTGCTTGCGTTTTTGCTCGTTCTTGCATTCTTCGAAGCCGCCATAGCCGTGACGTACTTCATGCATCTGAAATATGAGAGCCCGAATCTGGCCTGGAGCTTGATTCCCGCGCTCATCTTCGTGCTGTTTATGATGGGCAATATGCTGCCGGATGCGATGCGCGTCTTGAATTTGCGTGTGATCCATTGGTAGACGCCGGAGCACGCCCGCCTGCTTAGGCCAGACTTGCGTCGAACGTTCTAGAAGAATTAGGATGGAAAGGGACTATCACAATGAGCGACCAAGCTGCGAAATCGAGATTCCGAATTTCGGTATTAAGCGTTGCGGTGCTGATGGCGCTCGCAGCTCCCTCAGGCTTGTATGCGCAGAGCTGCGCGTTATGTTACCAGGCTGCAGCAAACTCCGGGGCGAACTTCATTGAGGCTCTCAAGCGCGGAATCCTTATCCTTCTTTTTCCCCCATTGTTAATCGGCTCCTGCATCGTAATCACGGCATATCGCAAGCGCCATCGATACGCTGAAGATTGATCGATTCCCGTC
>JAOAPW010000168.1 GCA_025463105.1 Candidatus Acidiferrum typicum
CCATGAAAATCACATTGCACGTTCGCGGCGCTGGAATCGTTTTTGGTCTGCTGCTGGTTGCCGCGCCGGGACGAATTGCGGCTCAATCTGCGGGAAGTGTGGCCGCTGGAAGCGTGGAATTCACCGCTCAGGTTGCGCCTACAGATGGCCGGCCGGAGCCTGTCCGCCAACTGACGTTTTATCTGCTGCGCAAGAGCCTCGAAGACATTCGCCAGGAGGCCCTGCAACTCGAACCTCCACCGGACCTCGATAAATTTGTGGATTCACTTACCGTTTCGCCAGGCATGAAAGAATGGATGAAAAAAAATCATACCGTGCAACTGAACGGACCGCATTTGGCAAAAAGCCTCTCGGCGGACGACGTCGTGGATATACCTGAATTTTACAACGCCTATATGCTGCGTAACTCCGGCTACGAAGGGGCGGGCTTTCCCAAACCGAAATTCAAATTGAAAGATGAGGTTTCCAATCCTCAGAAATTCATTGAACTGAAGGCTGAATACAAAGAATCTGTCCGCAAATATGTTGGCACCGCGCCGGAGAGCATCCAGGGAATTGAGACCAAACTGATCGATGTCGATCCGTCCGCAAAATGGGAAATAATTACGGCCGAGCACCGGCGTCAACTCGAGAAGCGTACGCTGGACCTTGCCCAAGCTCGTTATCTGGTGGCGCAAGCGGATACAAATCTTGACGGTCACGGCCGGTTTGCGGGCCTCGCGCCCGGAAATTACTGGATTAATATGCTGGGTATGCAGGCGATGTCGGGTGATGTGCGCTTGCGCTGGGACGTCCCTGTCACGGTGCGAGCGGGCCAATCGGTTCGCGTGGAATTGTCAAACCTGAATGCCGTAAAGCCGTACAGTGCGGCTCAGAACTTAAACCACTAAGGCCTCTGCTTTACTGCCTCCCACACAAAATGCGAGCATAGCGTAGATGGGCACCCTGACACTCTGGATTGCCTTCAACGCCGCCGTTGCGCTACTCCTGCTGCTGGACCTTGGAGTTTTCCATCGCCGCGCCCACGCGATTTCTATTCGCGAGGCGGCGCTCGAAAGCACCGTATGGGTCGCGCTTTCTGTCGCATTCGGGTTGTGGATCCTCCTTTCCCACGGCCGCGCCGCGGGCCTCGAGT
Organism: Candidatus Acidiferrum typicum; assembly: GCA_025463105.1. Lineage (GTDB taxonomy): Bacteria > Acidobacteriota > Terriglobia > Acidiferrales > UBA7541 > Palsa-360. Next base: position 1,136 of record JAOAPW010000168.1, read on the forward strand.
TTTTTGCCGGTTACGTAATCGAAAAATCTCTCAGCGTCGACAACATATTCGTCTTTATCCTGGTCTTCCAGTATTTCCGAGTCGATTCCCGCTACCAGCATCGCCTGCTGTTCTGGGGAGTGCTTGGTGCGCTCGTCATGCGCGGCGTAATGATCGTCGCCGGCGCCATTCTCATTCAACGCTTTGAATGGATTCTCTACATTTTAGGCGTGTTTCTCGTGTATGGAGGTTTCAAGCTTTTTGGCGTGGACCATATGGTGCACCCTGAAAAGAATGCGATCGTTCACTGGGCAGGAAAAATTTTGCCCATGTCTCAGACCGGCTCCGGCCCACGATTGTTCGTGCGGGAAGCGGGGCGATGGCTGGTAACTCCTCTCTTTCTCGTCGTCATTGTCCTGGAAACGACGGATTTGGCTCTCGCAGTCGACTCCGTTGCCGCGGTATTCGGCGTCACCAGAGATCCATTCATCGTTTACACTTCCAACGTCTGCGCCATCCTGGGACTGCGTGCATTTTATTTTCTGCTTGCCGGAATCCTTCCCTACTTCCAGTATCTCGATGAAGGCCTGGCCATTGTGCTCATGTTCATTGGCGGCAAATTGCTGGTCGAGCCGTGGATCCATATTTCGACGATAGTTTCCCTCGCCACCGTTGGCAGCGTGATTGCCGTTGCTGTCGTTGCGTCTGTCATTGCGGCTCGCTGGAGTCCCCTCGCCGGCAAGCCGACAAAGAGCGAGCCTCCAAGCGGAGCCGCTCCTCCTCCGATTTCAGAAATTATCCGCCGTCTTGCCGACCCGAATCCGGAACCTCGCGCCCAGGCCGCTCGCGATCTCTTCAACGATGGGGCGCAACGCACGTTGAATTGGTTCAACGACTGGCGTAAAGATGAGGAATTTCGCGCGCTTGTTGTCCAGGAACAATTCGTGTTCCCTCGCGGAAGGAAAATCTTCACACCCCGGCTGACGGTCGGAATTGCCGTCTCACCGGAAACCTTCGAAAAAATTCGTGCGGCCAACGGCTCTCCAGTTCTCGCCGAAGCTCCAAGTGATCAGGATGTGCTGGAATTCGAGCTTGAATTCAGTGGGCGCACGATGCCCACGTGCCGCCTGGACATCCTCACAACGAAGGCGCCAGGAGGTGAAGGAGCAATTGCGCGCTTTCTCAATAAATTCGGCGAAGGAATCCAACAGGTGGAAATCGACGTAACCGATGTGGATCGCGCGACCGAAATTCTTCACACGCGATTCCAGGTCGAGCCGATTTATCCCGCGACGCGTCCCGGCGCAAATCGTACGTGCGTGAATTTCTTTCTGGTCACTTCCTGGAATGGCAGCAAAGTGCTGGCCGAGCTGGTGGAGCAGCCGAGCACCGCCTCACAGATCACGTCCCACGAAAAAAATAGGTAGCGATCCGCCGCTGCAATCGTTTTCGCGCAGCACAATCCAGCAAATTTTCACTTGGTATCGCTGAGTGCCACGTAAGCGCCGAGGCCGATCATGCCCAGTCCGGAGGCCATCCGTTGGCGACGACGGAATGTCGTGCTGGACTTGAGCTTGCCTCCAAGTGGAACGGCGAGCGTTACGACAAGCAAGTCAGCGCTCGTATTTAACGCCACCGACACCGCGCCAAAAATCAGGAATTGCAAAAAAATATGGCCGAGCTGCTGTGAAATGAATTGCGGGATGAAAGAGAGAAAGAAAAGCGCAGTTTTGGGATTGAGTACTTCCGTAACGATGCCTTGACCAAAAGCCCCGCGGGAGGGAATGACAGTTTCAGCAGGCAATTCGGCGTTGCGCGTTCGGATCATGCGAATCCCGAGCCAGACAAGGTATCCGGCGCCAGCATACTTGACAGTGTGAAACGCGACCGCCGAAGCTGCGAGGATCGCTGAGATACCGAGAGCCGCGGCTAAAACATGGGCCATGCCGCCCGTAAAAGTTCCTAACGACGACAAAATTCCTTCGCGACGCCCGCCGGCGAGCGTGCGCGCGAGGACATAGAAAATCCCGGGGCCGGGCGTTGCAGCCAGAATCAGAGCGGCAATGAAAAAGATGTAGAACCGGTGAGCGTCAAGCATGTGGAAATTGTAAAGAGAAAATCTGATTTTGCAACTCTCTACTTACGTCTTCCCGTAAACCGGAATCGCCGCGCCGTGGATCACGCGGGCCTCTTCCGAGCAAAGGAACAATATGACGCCCGCAATTTCTTCCGGCTTCGGCCACTTCGAGAAATCAGCTCCCGCCATCGCCTTCCGGTTTACCGCCGTATCGATGATGCTCGGCAAAACGGAGTTCACGTTGATGTTATACGGCTTCACTTCCGCGGCGAGCGAATCAAACAACGCCAGCGCGCCCGCCTTTGAAGCTGCATAGAGCGCGCCGCCCGCGGCGTGATCCAGCGCAGCTTTCGATGCTATGTTGACGATCCATCCCCGGTTCTGCCGGATCATTACCGGCACGATGACCCGCGCAAGAACGAATCCGGCCTTCAGATTAAGCTGCATCATCTGGTCGTAAACGCGAGGGTCCACTTCCCACAAATTTGTGCCACCGGCATATCCGCCGACCGTATTCACTAGGATGTCGATGCGTCCATGCTTCGCCACCATGCCCGCGACGAATTTTTCGACAGCCGCCGCGTCGGTGACGTCCACCGCCGCGCCGTCAAGCGCCTTCGCTCCGCTTCGTTCCGCGGAGGACACTACTTCGGCAAATTCTTCCGCGCGCCTGTACGTAACCGTCACGCTCGCACCCGCTTCGAGGAAGGCCATGGTGACTTCGCGGCCCAGCCCACCGGTCCCGCCGGCAATCAGGACGATTTTGTTGTGGAAGTTCATCATGTTTGCCTCTGACTCATCAGAACGATTTCGGGCAGCCGCGAAATTGCTGTGGTAGCGCCGGCCGGCATCTTGGCTGCTTTTTCAATGCGAGAAATCGCCGGCAAGATGCCGACGCTACCGACCCTACTCTCCAGTTTGTTCAAGCAACTTTGCCACGAGGCCAGTCCATCCAGTCTGATGGCTGGCGCCCAATCCCGCTCCGGTATCCCCGTGAAAATATTCGTGAAACAAAATCAGGTCTCGCCACCAGGGGTCATTCTGGAATTTCTCGAGCGAGCCGTAAACTGCGCGCTGCCCCTTATCATCGCGCAAAAAAATGCGCGTCAGCGAACGTGAGATTTCCGCGCCCACGTCCCAGAGCGACATCTGCTGGCCGGAGCCCGAGGGACATTCTACGCGGAAACCATCTCCATAATAATGGTGAAATTTTTGCAGCGATTCGATCATTAGAAAATTCATGGGGAACCATATAGGCCCGCGCCAATTGGAATTCCCGCCGAACACCCCGCTCTGCGATTCAGCGGGCTCATAATCAACTCGATATTCGCTGCCATTCACCGCGAGTATGTACGGGTGCGCCGCGTGAAACTTTGACAGCGCTCGAATGCCATGCGGTGAATAAAATTCTTCCTTATCGACCATATACCCCAGGATGCGCACCAATTGATTGCGATCGACCAGCGAAAGCAGGCGTCGCGGTCCGTTGGCCGACGTTTGGGAGGCGTCAACACGCGACGCGAAACCCGGCATGTTGTCCAGAAACCATTGCATTCGCCGTTGAAATCCCGGCAGCCGCGCAATCGTCTCCGGCTCCAGCGTCTCGACAGCAAATAAAGGAATCAGTCCCACCATGGACCGCACTTTCAGGTAGTGCTGCTCACCACTCGGCAAATGAATCGCGTCGTAGAAAAAACCGTCTTCCTCATCCCACAACGCCATGCCCTCGGCGCCGTGGAAGTTGATCGCGTGCGCGATGTGTACGAAGTGCTCGAAAAATTTGCTGGCGACATCTTCGTAGGCCGGATCTTCCCGCGCCAATTCCAGCGCCATTGCCAGCATGTTCAGGCAATACATCCCCATCCAACTGGTGCCATCCGATTGCTCGAGATGCCCCCCGGTAGGCAACGGCTGCGAACGATCGAACACTCCGATATTGTCGAGGCCCAGAAAGCCGCCTTGAAACACGTTCATCCCATCCGGATCCTTGCGATTTACCCACCACGTAAAATTCAGCAGCAGTTTGTGGAACACACGCGCTAGGAAGGTTCTGTCGGCGCGCCCGCGAATGCGTTTTTCAATTTTGTAAATGCGCCACGCCGCCCAGGCATGCACCGGCGGATTGACATCGCCGAACGCCCACTCATAAGCCGGCAACTGTCCGTTCGGATGCATGTACCACTCGCGCAGCAGGAGAATGAGTTGGTCCTTGGCAAAATCAGGGTCCACGAGCGACAACGCAACCGTGTGGAACGCCAGGTCCCAGGCCGCGAACCAGGGATATTCCCATTTGTCGGGCATCGACAGCACGTCGGCGTTGTAAAGATGCGTCCAATCGTGATTGCGCCTTTTCATCCGTTCCGGCGGAGGCGGCGGCTGACCGGGGTCTCCCTCGAGCCATGTTCGGACGTCATAGTGATAGCATTGTTTGGACCACAACAGCCCGGCGACTGCCTGTCGCATGACGTTGCGCGCATCATCAGAGCGTTCCTGAGGGAAACGGTGCGCGTAGAACTGGTCGGCTTCGCTGCGCCTCAATTCGAATGTCCTCTCGAACTCTTCGCCGAAAGGTTTGACCGTTTCCGTGTCGGGTACTGGACTTGCCGTCGGGGCGATGTCGGATGCAGTCCTTACTTGACGGCCGTCTAAATCGGGTGCGGGCTCTACTTTGGGCCCGCCTGAATCGGGTGCGGGCTTTACTTGAAGCCCGCCTAAATCAGGATCGTTGTTGGTAAGTCGCAAGCGGAGCGTCACCGAAGCGACGGGCGCGATTTGCGCGTGGTAATGCGCGGCGCACTTGGTGCCCGTTTGCGCGGGATTTACGGCTTCGCGCTTATGGTGAATTAAGTAATCGTGAAAGCTGTCCTTT
>JAOAPW010000173.1 GCA_025463105.1 Candidatus Acidiferrum typicum
CGGCAAGATGGAGGTCAACTTCGGCACGTCCTTCTCTGCTTGCGCAACTGCCGTTCGGATCGACGCGATTTCACTATTGATGAAGTGAGGTTGTGCGCGAGTCTTAGCGAGTTGGCTGTAAAGCCTGGCAGTTTGCTTTAGCAAGTCCCGGATTTGGTCAAAGTATTCTTTGACGGGCGAGTTCGGATCCACATTTTCGTTGTTTTCGAGCGAGGGCTGGACCGAGTTGACCAGCCCCTTTAGCCGGTAACTCACATCAGCCTGAGAAATCGCGGCCGAGGACTCTATTTCAAAAGCCCGATCGGTAATCGCCACCGGACCAACTTGATTGTAGTATGTATATCGTCCCCACGAGCCCGGTCCGAAGAAGTTCGAGTATGCTTGCTCGAAGCCGCGAAGAACCTCGAGCTGCTGCATAACACTTTCGGCTGACCAGCCCTCAATCAATCCCCAACGCGAATATGGCAACCCGGAAGTGTATTGCCCGATGTGAACCGGCTGTTCGTACAGCCAAATCTGCCAATGTACGTAGCGCGTATTTGCGGAATTCTCAGACAAGTCTCGAAGAGTCACGCCGTCGTAGATGTAGTAGATATTTTGACTTTGCGCTCGCACACCGATGAAATCCAAGAGCATGAGGAGCACAAGACAAACAATTTTGCGCCTCATCCCGCACCTCCTCGTTTGGTGGCCAACTTCGCCGGAAACGAAGAAAAGAAGAGAAAAGTATCTTTGCCCGTTCTTCAAGTACTCTCGGCCATCGCTACTGAGCCGGAGGGCTTTGCTGGTCGGCGTGACGGCCACTCCGCAGAGTGATTGGGACGCCGCGCTCGGCGTTGAGCCCGAGTGTTTTACTCCAGTCAACCTCGCCGAAGTCAACGCTCTGTTCGGTGCCGCTCGACAGCACATAATTCAGCCGGCCGTTGTCGAGCCAATAGTCTGTGACGGCGTAAATCGCCTCCGATTTCAGGACAAGTAGAGTGAGTCCCGATGGCCGACGCTGCTGTGGGGAATTTGACTGCGCAGGGGACGCCATCGAACGTTGTTGCGTAGTGATTCGGCCCCCCTGGACCTCCAGGGCCATTGATTCGTTACCGGGTGGTGGCGCGAGCCTCACCGAGTCACTGGCCACTCTACTCCGCAATGCTGACATGCCCGGAGGAACATACCAGATGGACGGGGTAGTAGCTGGGTACGTCGAAGACTCGGCTCGGGGCTGCTGCACGGCTGCGCGCGGCGCGGCCGCGACCTGCGGCAGCGTTACATCCTCCATGAGCCGAAGCGTGATCGCCACTTCACCCTTCAGAGCCGGTCGCGGGCCCTTCGCCGGTAATGACAGCACTTTCCATGGCCAGAGGGGCGGAAGCAGCCACTCAACCACGTCGCGTTCAGCGTGCCCGCGCCCGCGGATCTTCCCTTGGCGATCTACACGGTATCCGGTAACCGCGATGACTTTCCCTGGCACTGACAGCTGTGCGTTGGGTAGAACGATGCGGTCTAGCGACAATTGCAACCAACCTTTGCCGACAAAATGCCCGGGATCTTTGTATGCTTCGAGATGTCCGGATATGTAGGTATCACGCGGGAACTGCTGCGTAGCGCCGACGTGACAGACAATAGGGTCGCCCACTTCGGCTGTCGCCGAGGAGAAATTCGGTTCATTGAGCGTGCAACGCAGAAGCGTTCCTGCGGGCACGACGGTCTGCTGCGCCCAGACATTTCCCTGCAAGGCAAGAAACACCAATGGGCAAATCAAAAAGAGAAGATTACGTTTCATTTTCCCCTCCTTAGTGAGGGTCAAGCAGCGGAGGAAATCGGTTTCGCCGGGACCAACTGGAACACGAGGAAGGAACAGCTGTCCTGAACCCCACGAATTAATGCGAAACTACTGCAATTATTGCGAAACTACTCCAATTCTTTGTTTTTTGTACAGGGCAAGTGGAAGTTGCGGTCGTTAGTACATCGAATACGGTTTTTTAACCGCGCTGACGAAATCAATGCACAAGATCAGAAATCTCGCACGCAAAAATCTCTGTTTGTACTTCTGAATATTTTTCCATTCGCCTTGAACGTACACCCACGCCGTTCTCTCCACTTCTCAAACAATCCTGGATTGTTCTTCAGTTCTAGTAAAGCAGACGCAACCACTTCTGCGCTCGGTATCTCTCGGTCCGTAGCAACATAAAAGCACGTCGATTGGTCACGGGATGAGATAACACGAACGAACCTTGATTCCAATTGGAAGTCCCTCCGCCCGGCAGTGAGCCGGTAACTGCCATCATGATCTCGCTTGGCTCCGGTGAGCGCAGCAATGCGCTTCAGGTATTTGGCGGCCCGCTGGGCCCGTGTGCATTTGGTTCGTATTCTCATCGCGAGCCCGATCACTTCGGGTGGTTGAACATCTGGCCGTCGGCCTTAAATGCCAGCTCACGCTTGACGGCCCAGCTATCAAATAGCCATGGATTACTCTTGAGCTGCAGCAGCACGGTAGCAATTTGCTCTTCCGCCGCCATATCCTGGTGTGCGGGATGAAAGCATGTTTCCCAACGTGCCCAAGTGGGATCCGCTCCGTCTGGTATTCGCTTCACATTTCTATCGCGCACATGGAATCGCGCTTTGCCAACGTTCAGGATATAAGAACTACCCCTTTGCGTGGCGCCGGTGAGCGCAACGACCCGGTGCAGATAGGTTTCCGCGGGTTGTTCTCCTGCGTTGGAGTTTCCGCCAACCGGATCGTTCTGCCCTAAAATGTGTTGGCCCTGCTCCAAGATGTTGTTGGGTTGCTGTTCCGGCGCCGCAGTTTCTCTAACCAACCGCCTGTGGAGGCTAGCGAACGCAAGCCTCCACACGATAATGGTGAGGAACAAGATCACGAGTAGGATTGCCATCGCCATACCAATACCGCCTAGCGGAAACGCACTACCACCAGCGTCGCGTCAGCCTCATGCCAACGAAATCCTAGCGTGCAACCGGGCTGGTGGCAGCAGCGATCAGCGCACCGTTAGCCGCCCGCGATGGGATGAACCATCAAGACTTCGTTCTGCTTGCGGGTGACTTTGTCGATGCGTTCACCGGTTGCCATGTCAAATGGCTGCGCGCCGGTCTTGGCTTCATATTCGGCAATCACTTCGTTCACTTCCTGCATGTCGGCAGTTGCCGGATCGTATTCGAGAAGTGTCGTATCGCCATGGGATGAAAACGTCAGAATCTTGGCTTTCATGGTTGGTCTCCTGTTGACGTTCTTTTCGCTCTCCTCTGGGAAAGGAGTCTGCGAGTTTGGAATCCTGCTGGCTATATTGCACCGTTTCGGATAGTTGTCAAGAAGGGCGTTACTGTAGTCCCCAAATTTTCTTGCCCCGCGGGATCGGACAAACATCCGAACTGCGAACGCTGGCATGTCCGGCCCGTCGGCCCTTTTGACATCGGAAAGCCTCGCCAAGGAGCGAAGCAGGGCCAACGATTCAAATGAAATTCAGGATGCGACTTGCCACGCAACATAAAGCGTTCGGTTGAGCTTATTCGAAGACGCCAGTGCGGAACATTGGGGCTACACAATCGGGGAGCGGAGCGCGTTCTCGCAGTCTTCTACCGAAAAAGTTTTTAGCACTCTGCCTTTGCCATCCACTTGGACGACTTGACTGCCCTTCGGAGCTTCCATGATCGATTCACAGGCTTCTCTAAGATTGTCGTAACCGATTCCGCCGAAAGTCTCGCCGTTGTAATGAACTTCAAATAGTTTCTCTGCCATAACGGACACTATACCCCTGGTCGAAAAACAAGCTGATAAATGCGCGGAATGTTCTCTCTGTCGTTCTAAGGAGCCCTGCCAATCCACCAAAGAACTTTCGCCACAATTTTCCACGAGTGTTTCTTGTTGAGGACGATCGAATCATACGCGCTGTTCTCAGCCCGCAAAACTTCGGTATGGTCGTAGGCTTGCAGGCGCGACACCGTTAGTCCCTTGTCTTTATGCCAGGCAATCACGATCTTACCGTCAAGATTACTGGGATCGGTTTGTGAAGAGTCCACCACGAGGATGTAACCGTCGTAGAGCAGCGGGTTCATCGAATTACCCTTTACGCGCAGGCATGTCGTGGTGGAAGGATTGGGGCACCAGGCCTTAGGGGCAGCAATCATGGTTTCAACTGGAGCGTCGTGAAGTGTTGGCACGCTATCGCCATTTTCCCCGTGCGATGCCGCTACGACCTTCACTAAAGGCACGGCTACAAGTTGAGCGACCTTTGGTCTCTTATGCCCACCGCCTGCGCTCGCGATCTGAAAGTTGATAACGTTGGCGCGGTTGATGCTTTCCCTGAGCTTCGGCATGACACGCATCAAATCTTCGTTCCGCAGACCGGCTCGGCCCCAAAAATACCAACAAAGAGGAGCACCCGCGAGATTTCCAAGCTCTATGTAAATGCCTGCAGGGGGCTCGTGCGTGCCGCGCTCCCATCGCGATATACCCATCGCTGAGGAGTGGAGGCGTCGTCCAAAAGCTGTTTGACTTAGATTGAGGCGTTGGCGCAATTCGGAGATAGCTGTCGCCCATTCCGGCTTAGGAGGGATTCCCGACTTGCTTTGCGACTTTGGCATTGCTTTGCCGTTCTGGGAACCGATCTCATCGAGATGATCCCCGATATCGCAATCAGCATACGCTCTTGTACGGACCTTTGAAAGTGATGTGTTCATTTCTGATTTATCGTTTCAGGCTAGTATTGAGAGTCAAAAACGAGTAGGTTGGTAAGGTCTCATTCGCATGTTTCTGCGTGTCCATTTGCTGCATTTCCTTGCCGGCAGACCGCACTGAGAGCATTGCGAGGTCCGATATAAAACACCGATCTCACCCGATTCGTGGCACAAAAAATGGCAAACGAAGAGTGGATCAAAACTCTGAAAGATGGCAGAAAAGTAAAATTCAACTACCAAGAGCTGCCGGAAGACGGGGCGTTTATCACGGCCCAGCTTGAACGTAATGAGGTCGTCTACTCGGTCGTATTAGCGAAGGCGGGTAACCCACTTAGTCACGAAGCTGTTGAAAGTCATTTCCAGGGAGAGCTTTCAAAGACGTAGTAACGCTCG
>JAOAPW010000182.1 GCA_025463105.1 Candidatus Acidiferrum typicum
TGCCGTTCTGGTCGACGACGAAAAATCGGGACGCCGAGAGCGGAGCGCCCGCCGGCTCAGAACGAAGCGAGTTTTCGCGGCCCAGTTGGCCTTTGAAATCGATTTCGCCCGCGGGCGCTCCGGCGTGAGTCATGCTGGAAAGCGGAGGATTTGCGTAATCCTCCAGCAGGACGGTCGTGCCGTCCTTGCCGACCTCTGATTTCGAGGGGTATTGCAACGGGTATTGGGCATATGCAACAGAGGCGCTTGCGAGAAAGACTCCCAACACTAAGAATCCAAAGCGGAGTTTCGCCGATAGCGCGGCTTTCGCGGACGTTCTTGCCATTATTAAGGCCTCCCTATTTTTGCCGACAGCATTAGCAGACGCGTTCAGCGTCAAGAATTATTTTGTTCACCCGCAGACCGCATGTCCGGCCGGCAAGCGATGAAATATCTCCCGGGCCGTTGCGGCCCGGGAGATCGGCAGACGCGACACATTCTACACTTAGAATATGACTTTTATCGCGAATTGAATCTGCCGTTCAGGTACGGTCGTCTTTAGCAGCGCACCGGCTGTAGAACCGGCAAGCGATGCTCCCGTCGCGTCGAAGAGGTCGGTGTTGGCATCACCCGGTCCTGGTGGCGCAAAGTTGGCGTGGTTGAGAACGTTAAACATTTCCGCACGGAATTGCACATTGAAGTTTTCCGAAATTCTCTTGATTGGCATGTTCTTGAACACCGAGAAGTCCATGCTCAAGATTCCCGGCCCGATTAGGATATTGCGGCCCGAATTACCTCGAAGATTGAAGCAAGCCAAAGGCGAAAGGGGTGGCGCAATCGGTCCCCCTAAACTGGGTGGCGCCGGGTCGCAGTTTGCCGTCCAAAACGCAGAATTGGGCGCGGTCGGGACAGCAAAGCATTGCGTCTTAACGTAGTTGCTGGGGTTGCCCGGATTAGTGAGTGTCGCGCAGCCCGGACCACTGAGACGATCCGGATACGCAAAGTCATCACTGCTGAGAGAATTAGCTGGGTCGTTACCCGTTCCCCATGTGGGCGTGAATGGCACGCCGTCGCTTACTGTAAGAATCGTTCCAAGCTCCCATCCATTCGCTAACCAGCGGGCCGGTCCGGAGATGGATTTTGGTGTCGGAATGTCCCAGGTGCCGTTTATAACGAGAGTACGTCCAACGTTGTAGTCGGAGAGGGCACGGGTCAAATTCATATCGAACCAATTCAGGCTCGAGATCGAGTTCCCAAATGCATCGCCCGCAAGCGTTGCAGAACTAGTATCGATGCTCTTGCTCCAGGTAAAAGTGCCTTGTACCTGAAAGCCGCGGCTCATGTGTTTGGCCAATTGAAATTCAAGGGCATTAAAATAGGAGCGTCCTTGATAAAACATTCCGCGAATGGAGCCAAATGCCGGATTAATCGTATTAGGGGAAAAACATACGTTGGGGTTGTCAGGCGGCGCATTGGGATCAGTCGTGTTGCATTGCGGAGTGAAGATGTTCCCTTGGATATCGACTTGCGGCCAGAGATAGCCAGCAGAGGTTTTGGTCGGGATGACAAGATCGGCTTCATCGACGCGGAAGGGTTGGTGCACTCCACGGGATCCCACATAAGCAACCATGGCAGCCAGATTTGGGGTTAATTGATACTGCAAATTCAGGTTCCACTGCGCCACATAGTTGCGTTTGGGATTGGACTCAAGATACGTCGAACGTGATTTGTTGCCCGTAATGAGGGCGGGATCCACAAGGGGAAATGTGAGTTGCCCTGACTGCTTGATCGAGGTGTATTGAAAAAATGGATTTGCTTGAGTTTCCATAAGGATGAATTGATAGGGCAGCGGCAGTACATCGAATAATCCAGCTCCGCCCCGCACGGCCATTTTTCCATTGCTGAACGGATCCCACGCAAACCCTATCCTCGGTTCGAAGTTGTGAAGCGTGGGGTTCGAGAATAATGGGCCAGCGCCGGAGCAACCTGTGACATTTACGCCACAGACGGGCAATGGGTCGCTGAGATTGCGCAGGTTAACGAGCTTGCCATTCAGTTCCGTCGGCACGGTCGTCATCTCGTAGCGCAGGCCAAGATTCACCGTCAAATTGTTCCGGAAGCGCCAGTCGTCCTGCACGTAAGCGCCGATGAGGGATTGGCGAAAATCACGAGGCGTAAGGCTGCTGGCGATTCCCCCGGCGAACTTACTGGGATTATTCGTTAGAAAATCCTTGATGTTGGGGAAGTTCCACACTCCATTCGGATCGGAAAGAGCAGTAACTCCAAGGAGCATCCGCTCAAAAGCCACGCCGAACTTGATTGAATGAGTGCCTTTAGTGAAGAAAGCGTCGTCATAACCCTGATACGAATTCCAATCATAAATATAACTCGGAAGCCCGCCCACACCGCCGGTCATAGAACTGAGTCCGCCGACATTCACAAAGGCTGCATCACGACCAGCAAAGGCGCCTAGGGACGGGTCGCCTGCCGCTGGGTTAAGAGCTTTAACGCTCTCATTGTTGTGTACGAGTTCATGGTTGAAGCCGAACCTCAGCGCGTTCACCAAGTTAGGCGTAAAGCTGTGAGTCTCTTCCGCCGCGACAATTTGTCTCGACGAACTGGTTCCAAGCAGGACGTTTCCCATTCCATCGGGAGAGCTATAGGGAGTTCTGTCGAACAGATATGTGCCAAACAAGCTGTCCTTGTCAGAGAACTTGTGATCGATGCGGGTTGTGACGAAGTTTTCCGTAATGATCTGGTTCGCTGAGTAAGCGAAGTTGCAGGCGTCCGCGCCACAATTTGGTGGGTTCGGCAAGGGATAAAGTGCAAGGTACTGCTGGACTTTGGGGTCCACGGTGACGGTGATTGGGTTACCGGTGTTCGGATCGTGGATCAATCCCTGTCGTGCATCAGACGAAGGCACAAAAGTCGTGTTGGTAATTCCCTTGGACTGCCGAATGCCCTCGTAATCCGCAAAGAAAAATGTGCGGTTCTTAATGATCGGCCCGCCGATCGTGCCTCCAAACTGATTTCTTTTGAATGGCGCTTTCGGGATACCACCCGCGTTCTCAAAGAAATTCGCGGCGTCGAGCGCGCTGTTACGCAAGAATTCGTAACCACTTCCGTGGAACGCATTAGTTCCCGAGCGCGTAACGGCATTGACCACGCCACCCGAGGTCTTTCCGTATTCCGCGGAATAGTTACTGGTGAGTACCGAGAATTCCTGGATGGCGTCCACTCCCAGGTTACCTCCGAGCACGCTGCCGGGCGCCCCATTGGCGTAATCGTTCAGGCTGATTCCGTCGAGACGATAATTGTTTTGCTGGGGACGTGCGCCGGAGATCGTCAACTGCTGACCGAAACCGCGATTGCCGCGGTCCGCGCCTGTAGCAAAGCTTGGTTGGGTTTGAATTGTCGCCACACCGGGCTGTAACGCCGCCAAGTCTGTCCAGCTACGGCCATTCAGCGGCAATTCGCGAACAGTGGTTGCGTTAACTGTTGCGCTAATGTCCGAACTGGTGAGCTGAACCGTAGGAGCTTCGGTGGTTACCTCGACTCGATTTGCCACGGCTCCGATCTGTAAGACCAGGTTAAATACGGGCTGCGCTCCCACGTTGATGACAATGCCTTTTTTGACTTCAGTATTGAATCCGGCGGCGGAAACTGAAACCTCATAATTTCCGGGCACCAGATTTGCCGCGGAATAAAAGCCGTCGGCATTGGTCGTGACATTTCTGCTAATTC
>JAOAPW010000193.1 GCA_025463105.1 Candidatus Acidiferrum typicum
CTGGTACAGCTGCGAAACCGTATTGTTATCCAACTCGGCTTGGCAGCATGTAAGCCCCGGAACTCCCGGGAAGATTTCAGACCAGACATCGGTGTAGCCGGCTAGGGCGAAGTCAATGTAAGTGGGATCTTGCGGCGGCGGAGCAGCTTGCGCGTTGGAATCCATAGCAACGACGACCGGCCACGACGTGTTGGCTGGTCCATTCCGCAGTTCGGCGCCTTGCTGTTCGCGAATCCTTGGATCGACCGACTCCAGATGGGTGCCGATAAAGCGGAAAGGCCTGCCGTGAGACGTCGCATCCACTGAGACCCACGCCCGCGGCAGCGGCAGCATTGCACCAGTCGGCGTTGTGAAGACCAACGTGCTCACATACTGTGCTGATTGCGGGTTGCTCCACTGGAACTTGGAAGGATCCAAGTCCGTGCGCGCGAGGATGGCAATGTGATCGACGACCTGCACGCACAAGAACGGGCCATAAGGGAATATCGCTCCTGGAGTGGCAGGAAACGCATACTGTTGCGCCTGAGCCGCGATTTGGTAGTGGGCGCCCTGGGCCGCCAATGCATCCTGCAGTTCCTGCAACATGTCAAACTCGGTAGTCATCGATCCGCAGGTGAATGTACGCGGATCAAGCGGGCCGCTCGACCACTGATCGAGTTCCTGCAAGCTTACTAACGCAGGCGATGCAGCGATGATCTGCTTCGCCAAGGCTTGCATGCGCGCGGGCGGATTCGTTGCCCGGACTTGAGTGATGGTTTGCACTACGGCCCCCAGAAACGAGAATGGGTCCGTCGCCTGTTGCACTTCCAGAAAGTCAGTTCCTTCGTTGGCGTTGTAAGTCATCACGCGCAAGTCGCCTTTGCCGTTCGATAGCTGCTCTCCAACTGCTGACGCCTGCACGCAGACGATTCCAACGATCAAGCTGATGATTCGAAGTGGTCCTTTCATTGCAAGCTCCTCAGTACGAAATTTTGTGGCATTTCGGTTTTTAATCCGCGGTCCCAAACCTTTAGAACACCTTCGCTTCCGTCAGCCGTCCCGCGATCTTGCTCGCAAAGGGATGCGCTAGCTGACCTACCGAGCCGGCATACGCGTTTCCCCAAAACTCGGCGCGAATTGTGTCCTTGTGTTCGAAGAGCCGCTTGCCCTGCCCATCGGTGAGCCAATAACGAATTTCAGCAGACTCACGGCCAGACCCCATTCCGACCATGATTCGCTTCGCCGCATTACCCGCACGCCAGGAAATGATCTCGCCGTTCAGCGTGTAAACATGGCTGGGTTGTGTTGCAGGAGATTCGGAGTCGACTTCCAGCCGGGTTCCAGCTTTTCCTCTTAATTCCGCGACCGTTTGAGACTGCAGCTGCTTTACGTCATAGGGCCATCCAGTGTTTGGGCCGACGGAAAACTCGCGTACCACTACAACGGCTTTGTCCTGGGCCTGAATCGTTGCCGGAAGCAACGGGATAGCGGCCAGACACGCAATTGCCAGTCTTGAAAGTTTGTTCATATTTCTCCCCTTCTATAGACCGCGCTGGGTTTCTCCCCGCGGCCTGAGTTTCATGGGTCACTTTGCGGTTGATTCGTCGGAAGGTCAATGCAATGCCAATCACGCCTGTTGCGTCTGTGGCTCACGAGCTAACTCTCTGAAACGCAGAGCGGTTGCGAGAAAAACTCGCATGGGTGGGAGGGTGATGCTAAACTGCTCGGAATCTTTTCCGGAACTCTTTCGCAAGGGGATTTAGTCGTGCCGCCCTCGCTGCCGTCCCAACTCATCCGGTTCGGAGTGTATGAGTTGGATCTTCGCGCAGAGGAATTACGCAAGAACGGCGTCCGTCTGAAGCTGCAAAAGCAACCTCTTCTTGTGCTGCAAGCACTGCTAGAGAACCCTGGTGAAGTCGTCACCCGGGAGGAACTGCAGAAACGGCTTTGGCCCCCCGACACTTTCGTGGACTTTGAGCATGGCCTTCAGGCGGCCGTCGGGAGAGTGCGTGAGGTGCTGTGCGATTGCGCGGACAATCCTCGCTATGTCGAGACTGTCGCGCGCCGCGGATATCGCTTCATCGGGCCAGTCGAGCCTCCGGTGATCCAGAAAACTGTCGTGCCTCCGATCCCCACAGAACGCGATGACAAAACGAGAAGTCCGCGACGCATTTGGAATTCCTGGACCGGAACATTCGCCGGCTTTGGGATCGCGGCAGCGGTTGTGGCGCTGCTTGTGGCCTTTAATGTGTGGGAGCTGCGAGATTGGCTGTCAGGCAAAACCGCTCACCGAGCTTTCCGTTCGTTGGCAGTTCTTCCACTGGAGAATCTGACGTCGGATCCGAAGCAGGAGTACTTTGCCGAGGGCATGACGGAAGATCTGATCACGCAGTTATCCAAGCTCGCGGATTTGAGAGTCATCTCGCACACCTCGGTGATGCAATACAAAGGGACGCACAGGCCTTTGCCGCAGATTGCGCGCGAGCTGAACGTGGATGCAGTGGTGGAAGGTGCGGTCGAGTTTGCCGGTGACCGCGTTCGTATCACTGCCCAACTGGTCGATGGCGGTACCGACCAGCACATTTGGGCCGAAAAATATGACCGCGAGCTGAGCAATGTGCTGCTGCTGCAAAGTGAGGTCGCCAGCGACATAGCCAAACAGATTGACTTAAAACTCACGCCACAGCAGCGCGAGCGGTTGGTGGCCGGAGCCCACCCGGTGGTTCCAGAGGCGTATCAGGCGTATCTCCTGGGACGCTATTACTGGAACAAACGTACCGCGGATGGCTTAGCCAAGTCGGGTCAATATTTTCAGGACGCAATAAAAAAAGATCCGAATTACGCCGTCGCGTATTCCGGCTTATCGGATTACTTTGCGTTCCTCACTTTAATAGGCGGGCCGGAGATTCTTCCGCCAAAGCAGGCCATGACGCAAGCTAAGTCAGCCGCCGTTAGGGCCTTGCAATTGGACAATTCCTTGGCGGAAGCACATGCCTCGATCGGGCATGTGCTGCACAACTACGACTGGGACTTCGCCGGGGCGGAACATGAATTCAAGCGTGCAATCGAGTTGAATCCCAATTATTCGACTGTGCACCACTGGTATGCGCACCTTCTAATGCAGACTGGACGGGTCAACGAAAGCCTCGACGAAGCTAAACGTGCATTGGACCTCGATCCGCTGTCGCCATTCGTCAACAACGGTTTAGCGCGCCAGTACTATCTTGCCCGGCAGTACGACAAAGCTATAGCGCAATGTCAGATCGGCTTGCAGATAGACCCGACCTATCTGCCGGCAAAGATCCAATTAGGACTGGCTTACGAACAGAAGGGAATGCTAACGGAGGCCATTTCCGAATTGGAGGAAACTCGGAACATCGCGGAGACTCTTCCCATGCCCCACGCTCTGCTTGCCCACGCGTACGCCACAGCGGGTCGCAAAGACGATGCACAAAAGGAACTAGCAGTGCTCAGCGCAATCAGTCATCACCGGTACGTTCCGCCATCCTATTTTGCGATTGTTTCTGTGGCTCTAGGGAATAAGGACCAGGCGTTTGCCTATCTTCAGAAGAGCTACCAGGACCGTTCAGAGCAACTTCTCTATATGGGAGTAGAGCCTCTGGTCGATCCTCTGCGCGACGATG
>JAOAPW010000205.1 GCA_025463105.1 Candidatus Acidiferrum typicum
GGGCAAGAATAAATCCGCGCGCCTCGACGCCGACGACGACATCTACGTCATTTCCGACGTAGTGTTCACAAAGATTATCAACCAGCGCGTGAAATCCGCGGGGGTCCTGCAGCAGCGTCGTCAGATCGTAGAAAAGGATTCCCGGTTTTGGATAATCGGGGATCGCTCGAATCAATTCCTTCAGATGATTCATTCCGTTTGCTCCGCTCCCAGGATTCAGTTGTCGTGCTCGATGCTGAAACCATGCGAAAACTCGCTCAGGATTTCAGCATCGCTCTCCGTGACCTGCTCCACACGGGCCATGCGCGGGCCGCGCTGCAGTTCGCGTTTCAGCGCGTCAAGCTGTTCCGCGCTGCCGATCGCATACACTTCAACGCGCCCATCAAATAAATTTTTAACGTAGCCTGCGATGCCCAACCTCGCCGCGACGTCTTCCACAAAAAATCGAAAGCCCACGCCCTGCACGGCGCC
Source organism: Candidatus Acidiferrum typicum (assembly GCA_025463105.1). Taxonomy (GTDB): domain Bacteria; phylum Acidobacteriota; class Terriglobia; order Acidiferrales; family UBA7541; genus Palsa-360. Next base: position 472 of record JAOAPW010000205.1, read on the forward strand.
TGACACGTAAAATCGCTTGGCCAAAGTCTCCACGACGCCCTGCCATGCCGCAAATTCCGTCCCGCAGCCGCGCGATTGTAGCAGAGGACACTCAAGTCGAGGTGTGGAAACTGCACGCCCAGTGCGAATCACTCATGCTTTGATTCGCAAAGTTCGAAATGTCGCCACAGGTCAGGTAACATTCAATATTCATGCCGCGAACGTATTCCACAACGCTCCAAGCTGTAGCTCGCCTCTTTAGAGGCGAGGCTTTTCTGCAAATCGCGCGCAAACTGAAATCCGCGGGACTCCGCCGAACGGCATGCAGTCTTGTCATGATGATTCTGTCCGTCACATTTTCCACCGCGCAAAGTGCGGCCCAAAAAACTCCGCCGCCGAAACCAGTCGCGCCACCCACCGGCCTCGAAATTATTTCAAATGGGAACGAACCTGAACTACGCGTCGACGGCGTCCCGTTTTTTGTCCACGCCGCACAATTCGATTATTTTCGCATCCCTGCCGATCTGTGGTTCCGTTCGCTCGATCGTTACAGGGAACTCGGCATCAATACAATCGACCTTCGCATTCCCTGGAACTGGCACGAGATTGGCGATGCGGAATTCGACTTCGACGGCCACACGAACCCTCGTCGCAACCTGCGAGGCCTCCTGGGGCTCATCGCTGAAAAGCATTTTAGATTAATCGCGCGCCCCGGTCCGCTGATCGGCGACCACTGGCGCAATGCGGGCTACCCAGCCTGGCTGCTCAAGTACTCTGCTTACAAAATGGATGAATCCGCCATCGAAGCGGGTCTCGCGCCGATCGATGCGGAAGTTGCGGCGCGCGATGGCGATTCCGCTGCTCGCGATTGGCTTGCCAACGAAATTCACATGACCTATGCCCGCCGCTGGATGACTGCAATCGCCAGAGAACTAATGCCCTTTAATTCAAGAAACACGGTGCAAATCACCGAGCCCGCAGAGCGAGAAGGAGAAAAACAGGTAGATGTAAACGGCCCGCTCTTGTTCGTGGTCCTTGAAGATGCAGTAGCGATTCGGACCGGCTCTGACACAACTGAGCTCTCGCGATATCTCAGCGAGCTTCGTAGAGGACTGGAACGTGGGGGGCTCGATGCTGCCTCTTTGATGATTGTGCCGGACATCGCAGCTCACGGCGTCCCGTCATTATTCACCACAATTGCGACGGAGGATCCGAAACCAGTGGGTCTAACGGGCGAATGGTTCTTCAAGCCCTCGACGGCCGCCCCGGGAGCAGGCCGTACAGGCAACTCCTCATTTGAACTACGCGATCGCGCACGCCTCACGAAACGGGACGCGTCTTCTCTTTCTTTCTTGGCGAATTCCCTCAGCAGGCAGTCCGACTTTCCTCCGCTGCTTTCCAATCTCGCAACCACAACTTTTGCTCCCGCTGACGATATCCGCGCGCCGCAGCCACCTTCAGAAAATATGCTGCTGGCATCGCGCCTCCTGCTTGGAAGCGGTCTTCGCGGCTTCACCTATACGCCTCTTCAGGACACTCTCACACCAGCAGGTTGGGGCACGCAGTCCGCGGCCCGCTACTTTCGATGGGATGCGGCGCTCGACCTGGCGGGAAACTCCGCGCCACACACAATAGCCATAACGCGAAATGGTCAACTCATTTCCGCATGGGGCGCCATGCTCGCCTCGTCGCATGCGCGCGCGGATTTTGGCATTGTGGATCCGGGCACATCCCTTGGTGCGGCGCCTACCGGCGAGACCACTATTTCGCGCCTGTCGCAAACCATCGAACAACTTGTCCGAGTGTCCCGGTTGGCGGGCTACACCCCGGAACTGCTCAATCCAGCCGCGCAATCTGTCGAACGTCTTCTGCGCAACAACGTGATCCTTCTGCCCGTCCCTGAAGGAAATGGAAATTTTTCGCTCTCCAAAAAAGCACAGACAGTCCTGGTAGAATTTGTAAGGCGCGGCGGAGTTCTGATTTATTTCCCAGTTCGCCCTTCGGGATCGCTTTTTGAACCTTTGTGGAAAGCCGGGCCGACGGAGTCCGCAGCGCGCGAAGGACGCGTCGATTGGCCGTTCGAGCGCGGCCGTGTGATCGCGTCTTCGAACGATTTCTACTCCTGGGTCTCACTTACAGAGGATCTTGAGCAGAATCGGGAGCAGTCGGAAAGTTCCGCGGCCATCGAAGGCCTTGCCTCACTTCTCGTCAAAGCCGGCGCTCCGCGAAGCATTCAGCGCTCAGGCGCCGGCAAAATCAACCCGGAACTATTCGTTTCACAGCTCGTTTCGAACCAGGATTCCGCATCGTCGGCGCGCCCAAGCGTGTGTGTTGAGGAGCAACTTTGCGCCGCGGGCCTCGTCAGCATTACGAATCTCAGTGCGGATCAATCGGCGGAGGAGTCGTTCGAAATCATGGACCCTCGGGCACCCGCGGCAGGCGTCGCTAAGGCTACGATCCCACTCGATATCACGATTCCAGCGCACGAATCGCTTTTGCTTCCGATCCATGCTCCGCTTTGCTCAGCCGTCGTGGAAGAGCGTTGCACCGACGAAGTCATCTCCTCCGGAGCGGAATTGCTGGGCGCTGAGCGCGACGGCAAGACCCTCGAATTAACATTTTACGCGCCTGCACGCGCGACAGTGCGGCTGCGTCTGGAGAGCCAGCCCACAAAGGTTGATCTCGGTGAGGACTTCCGCCTGGAAAATCAGTGGAAACAGGAGACCGGCGAACTCGAGTTCTCGTTGTTACGTGGAGCCGCGCCGGACTATCGTCGCGTTGTTCGGGTCCATCTTCATTACACGCCGCATGTCGTCGAAAAATCTGATCCTGGGAAAAAGCATCGCCAGGCATCCGAATACGACGTGTTCGACTCAATACGCCTTGCTCTCGCCTCCGACGCCTCAATTCCAACGGGCCCGCCATTGATTCTCGCGGGACCCAGCGGCGGCCAATTCACAATGACATCCTGGAATCGCACTGACAACTTACATTCGGTGGATTTCAATCTCGATGGCGATTTCCATGGTTCGGTTGGTGGAAGAGCGTTTCCCGGAGAACAAATGTTCACGCGGCTCCGATTTCAGCCCACGCACAATTCCGGCACCGCTGACGCAACCTCCGGGGGAAACGGTCTGCTGCAAGGTGAGCTCACGCTTCGTTCCGGCCGTGAGCGCGGAAGCGTTCCAATTCTGTTTGTCTCAGCAAACGAGGCCGGAAATACGCATTATCAATATGATTTTGACCGCGATGGCGAGCTTGAATGGGTGCTCGAAAGCGATCGCCTCCGAATCATCGTCTCACCCGCGGACGCAGGCCGAGCGCTCGCGCTTGTCGACAAATCGACAAACGATGATCTGATTACACTGGGCGGCGCTTTCCATGACTTTCTGGCTCCGGAGGCAACTGTTCCGGCAGCGATTCCGGCATCAGCGGATTTCGCGTTCAACCGCGCGTATCGCGCCGCGTGGGTCGAGGAAAAACAAGGAACGGGCTTGCAACTTGACTTCAGTGAACATGAAAATTCTCGTGCCGGCCTTCACGTCGAAAAAACCTTGCATCTCACAGCGCCTGAGACAGTTGAGGCCTCCTACCGCGTCTCGCTGGTAACGGCGCCCATAGCTCCTGCGAATAATCCAGGACCGAAGCAGTCATTTATTTCCAGCCTTTCCGTTCCAGCCACCGCCTCGGAAGGGGTAACTACGCGCTTTTGCTGGCGAGCCGACAATTCGCCGGCGTCCCCGGCCATTTCAGCACCGGCAAAGTCCGCGCCCGCCATGCATTGCGAAGATTTTGTTCCTTCCGGAAAACCTATCGTGATTCCGCCGGAGGTTACGCGCCTCGAAGTCCAGACTTCAGGACGTAGCATGCTTACGGTGGAATGGACGGGCGTACATGCGACCATCGTTCCCAAACAATTTTCTGCCCAGGTTGAATTTATCCTCCCCGCTCCCATACCGGGTACCGCTCCCTCTGAATTCACTCTGCGATACACTGTGGGCGAGCTGAGCCGGTAGCGCGCGGGAATGCAGTCTGAGTTAAAGAGTTCATGCTACAAAACACGCGTTCGTTGCATCAAATTGGATTGCGGATTGACGCACCTAAAATGAACCGCGATTCCATAATCACCGGTGTCTCCTGCCTCCTGGCGTTAATCGCCTTCGCAACAATTCCCGCGCATGCGCAGCAGGCCGGCCCGCTGACGCCCGCTGCTCCAGTGACGCGTCCCGCTCCCATTCCGGCAAATAAGCCCGAGGCTCCCCCCGTGCCTCCGGAAGAAATTATCCGTCGCTTCGCGGCAAAAGAGGACGAGTTCCTTCGCGAGAGCATGAGCTATGGCTTCCAGAAGAGCGTGCGCCTCGAGGAGATCGGTCCCGGCAGCAAAGCTTCCGGCCAGTTGGAAATCGTCACACAACAATTTGTAGGTCCCGATGGCCGGCGTTATGAAAAGCCTGTACGCCGCAGCGCGTCCACGCTCCAGCATTTGCAAACCGAACGCGGAGATTCCG